>JALOTV010000153.1 GCA_025457685.1 Opitutaceae bacterium | reverse complement strand
CAGACGGGCGAGGGCGCGGCGCACGGGCTTGGGCATGAAGCGCTCGGCCAGATCGTCCTCGAGGCTGGCGAAAACCCGCGTGCTGCCGGGATCGCCCTGGCGGCCGGCGCGGCCCTGAAGCTGGCGGTCGATGCGCTTGGATTCGTGCAGCTCGGTGAGGATAACGTGGAGGCCGCCGGCCTGGGCCACGCCCTGACCGAGGCGGATGTCGGTGCCGCGGCCGGCCATGTTGGTGGCGACGGTGATGGCGTGGGGATCGCCGGCGAGGTGGACGATGGCGGCCTCCTCGCGGTGGCGGTTGGCGTTGAGCAGCGCGAAGCTGAGGAATTTTTTCGAAAGCAGCTGCCCGAGGTGTTCGCTGGCCGCGACGCTGCGCGTGCCCACGAGCACGGGCCGGCCCTCGTCGTGCAGGCGCACGATCTCCTCGACGATGGCGGCCCACTTGGCGTCGGCGGTGGCAAAGTAGCGCGGCGGCAGCGCGACGCGGCGGCTGGGCCGGTTGGGCGGCACGAGCAGGAGCGGACGCTCATACACGCGCCAGAATTCCGGCGCGGCCTCGGCGGCGGTGCCGGTGATGCCGGCGAGGTGGCGGAAGAGGCGGAAGAAACGCTGGAAACTCAGGCGCGCGAGGGACTCGTTGGGCTGGGTGATTTCCACGCCCTCCTTGGCCTCGACCGCCTGGTGCAGACCGAGCCGCCAGCTGCGACCGGGCATGAGGCGGCCGGTGGATTCGTCCACGATGACGATCTTGCCGTCGGCGACGACGTATTGCTTGTCGCGCAGGAAAAAATGCCGCGCCTGCAAGGCCTGCACGACCAGCACCGCCATCCAGGCGGAATCGTGGAAACGCCCGGGGCCGGCCGACTCGCTCCACGCCTCGACAAAGGCGCGACCGGCCGGGAGCAGCCGCACGTCCTTGTGCGCCAAGTCGATCTCGTAGTGCTCGTCCAGCCGGAGATCGGCGACGAGGCCCGAGGCGGTTTTGCAGGCCGCGACCATGGCCGGATCCTCCTGGGGACGGCTGATGATGAGCGGCGTCACGGCCTCGTCGATGAGCTGGTTGTCCGCCTCGTCCACGATCGCGGTGTGCAGGCCGCGTTGCACGATCTGGTCCATGGCGGACGAGGCGCCGCGGGTGCGGATGAGGCGCGCGACGGTGCGCCGGCCGGGATCGGCCAGCACGCCGAGCAGGATGCGGTCGCGCAGGAAGTCGGCCACGATCTCCTTGCTGGTGGTATAGACGATGTCGGCCTGGTAGGCGCGGCGACGCTCCTCGGGCTTGAGCTCGGCGCTCACCGAGGCGGCGCGCAGGCCGCAGGCCTCGAAGAGCGGCATGAGCGTGGTGGCGTCGCGCTGGGCGAGGTAATCGTTGGCGGTGACGACGTGCAACGGCCGCCCGCGCCAGGCCATGAGCACGGCGGCGAGGCCGATGGTGAGCGTCTTGCCCTCGCCCGTGGCCATCTCGACCAGGCGCGCGCGCGCCAGGCCCAGGGCGCCCATGAGCTGCACGGGGTGCGGACGCAGGCGCAGGCGGCGACGCGCGAGCTCGGCGACCAGCGGCAGCGCGGAGGCAAAGCCCTCCGCCCAACGCGCGGCGGACAGGCGGCGCAGACGGCGGCGCTCCTCGATCATGCGCGCGCGCAGCTCGGCGTCGTCGAGCGACTCCAGCGCGGCAACCTCGGCGTGGATGCGGTCGGCCTGCTCGCGCAGCAGACGCGCGCCGATGGGACGCCTTTGCCACACGCCGTGGGCGCGGTGCACGAGCGCATCGAGCCCGGAGGGCAGTTTTTCCCGGGCGGGCAGCTCGGTGCGGCGGACGTCGATCAGCGGCGCGGACATGGCGGCGTCAGAGCTGGTAACGGGTTTGCAGCAGCTGGCGCAGGTCGCGTCCCCACTGGAGGAGCAGCGGGCGCCACGGGCGGGAGAAACGCATCACACCGAGGCGGCCCTGCCAGAGCAACGGCCCCTCGCCGTCCTCGATCTGGTCGGCGGCGAGCCGCCCCACCACGAGGAAGAAAGGCCGGTCGGCGAGCACGCCGCGCGAATCGTCCTGGCGCGTGCGCACCGGACCGCTCGCGGCCCAGCCGAGGGCGGGGCCGGGCAACTGTTCCTGGCGGCCGGGCACGACGTGCCACGAATCCACCTCGACCTCGCGGCCGGAAGAGCCGCGGAAGCGGATGGAGGCGCCTTTGGGGCGGGCGTTGAACAGCGCCTCGGCATCCTCCTGCGCCACCACCGCGAAAAATTCCCAGCCGGGGCCGGGGCCGACGATCTCGCCCAGGCGCGTGCCGCGCGCGACGAACAAGCCGCCCCAGTCCTCGGTGCGCAGCGCGACCCAGCGGCCTGGCACGGGCGCGGCGACATCGAGCGCGGCGCGATCGGCAAGCAGGCGCTCCAGCCGGGCCTCGACCGCCTCGCGCCGGCGCTGCATGGGCGTGATGCCGGCGGCAAATTCGGCCAGCATCTGGCGCTCGCGCGCGACCACCTGGGCCAGCTCGGCGCGGGTGGCGGCGATCTGCAGCTCCAGCTCGGGGCTCTCCATGCGCATGAGCGGCTGCCCGGAGGAAACGGGGGAATCGCTCACCGTGTGCAGCGCGCTCACCCAGCCGGAGACGGGGGCGTTGACATCGCGCGAATCGGCGGCGCGCACCAGGCCGGGCGCGCGGAAACGATCCGGCATGGGCACGACCGCGAGGAACAACACCACGGCCCCCACCGCCACCCCGGCGATGGTCCAGGCCCGGCGGCGGGCGCGCTCGATGCGCGGCTCGCGTTGCAGGTAGCGGAGGGCCTTGCCCCAGGGCAGAAGGATGGCGCCGGTGAAGGCCAGAATGGCCGCGATGAGGCCGATGCCGAAGTAGCGGTCGGCCACGAACAGGATGATCGCGAAGGTGATGAAGAGGCGGTAAACGTAGCTGGAGATGCCGAAGACGGTCAGGCCCACCGCCTCGCCACGGCTGCGCGCCGGGCTCTCGAG
This sequence comes from Opitutaceae bacterium, assembly GCA_025457685.1. GTDB lineage: Bacteria > Verrucomicrobiota > Verrucomicrobiia > Opitutales > Opitutaceae > IMCC26134_A. The sequence goes on along the minus strand of JALOTV010000153.1, from coordinate 6,191 downwards.
GTCGCGCACCTTGAGCGCGTGGCGCTCCCACAGATGCAGCCACTGGCGGTTGGCGCGCGGCTGCAGGTTGGGCGTGTCGGTGAGGTCCGAGAGGATGTAGTAACCGTCAAAACGCAGCAGCGGGTTGAGGTTGAACAACAGGGTCGAGATCGAGGCCACGACCATCGTGTTGTAGGCGAGGCTGTTCACCGTGCCCGGGCCGGTGAAGGCCCAGACGAAGGCGGCGAGCGAGGCGTAGGCGAGCTCGGGGATCATGCCCGCGGCGCCGACGATCACGCGCTTCCAGCGCTCGCGAAAGGCCCACGCCGCCGTCGCGTCCACGTAGGGCACCGGGGTGAAGACCAGCAGCATGATGCCCATGGTGTGGACCTGGCCGCCGAAGGCCTTGACCGCATAGGCGTGGCCGAACTCGTGGATCAGCTTGGCCACGGTGAAGGCGGCGTAGAGCAGCAACAGGTTGCCCGGCGCGAGCACGGACTGCGACTGGTCGAGGGCGCGGTCCCAATTGCCAAACACCACCCCGAGCGCGGCGAGCACGAGCACGCCCCACGCGGCGGCCGCCCCGCGCGTGCCCAGCCAGCTAAGCGCCGGCCAGGTGCGGTTGAGGAAGCGATCCGGATCGAAGAGGCGGATGCGCAGGAAAAAGATGCCGAAGAGCTGGGCAGCGATCTCCTGGCGGCGGCGCTTCTGGTGGCGCTCGAAGAGACGCGCCGTGTCGGCCGGCGTGTCGCTCATGAGCAGGTTGGCCTGGTAAAGCTGGGCGAGCAGCGTCACCACCTCGCCCTGGCCAGGCGCGTCGGACGGGCGGCGGCGCACGCAGTCGGCCCAGATCTCGTCCACCGTGCGCGTGCCATCGAGCCGCGACACGAAGTCGTAGGCCTCCTCGCGGAAGCGGAAAAACTGGTTGGTGAACTCGTCGTGCGCCACGTGCCAGCGCTCGCCGCGAAAGGTCTGGCGGCGGATTGTGACCGAGGGGCGGAGACGCAGCTTCTGGTCGGCCACGCGGTGCCAGGACTCGGAGAAAATCGCGCGTTGTTGTTCGCTCATGCGTCAGGGGTCTCGGGGTCGGGGAAATACGGATACGGCGGGCGGCCTACCACCAGAGTTTCAGACGCAGGAAATCGACCAGGCGGTGGGTCGCGATCCAGGCCAGGGTGCGCGACTCGCTCTCGACCTTCGCGATGCCGCTCATGCCGGGACGCAGCCACTCGGCGCGTTCGCCCGCGAGCGCGCCGCGGACGACGAAGACGTTGCCCTCGCGCTCGACCTGCGCGGCCGGCTCGATGCGCTCGATGTCCACCGCGAAGGTGTCCTCGGGGCGCGCGGCGAACGCGATCTCGGCGGTCTTGCTGTCGGCGATCAGATCGATGTCGCGCTCGGGCACGCGCATCTCGACGTAAAGGCCTTCGAGGCGGGAAACCTTCATCAACACGTCGCCCGGCCGCACCGGCGCGCCGATGCGTTCGCGCAGGTCGCCATCCACCACCACGCCATCGAAGGGTGCGCGCATCTCGGAGCGGGCGATGCGGTATTCCACCAACTCGACCCGAGCCTGGGCCTGGGCGAGGGCGGCGCGAGCCGCGCTCAGGTCGGCGAGTTTCTGGTCGGCCTCGAAGCGCTCCGCCTCGCTCATGAAGCGTTGCCGCTCGGCCAGCGCCGCCGCACGCTCCACCAGCAGGTCGCTCTGGTCGAGCGTGAGCAACAGGTCCCCCGCGCGCACCAGATCGCCCGGGCGCACGTTGACCGTGCCGAGATAACCCTCGAAGGGCGCGGGCAGGTGCAGCAGCGCCTCCGCGCGCACGATGAAATTCGCGTTCACCCGGTAGGGCAGCGGCACGAGCACCGAGAAGGCCAGCAACACCGCGCAGACGATGGCGGTGGCCTTGATCCAGGTCTGCTTGGGCCCGAGGAAACCCGCCAGCCACTCGCGGGTCGCGGCCGCCCAGCGCGCGCCGAACCAGCGGTCGTTGCGATAAAGGTCGTCGAGGCGCCGCGCCACCTGGTCGGCCACCACGCGCAGGGCCAGAGCGTCGGCCTCCGCGAAGGGTTTCGCGTCGAGGGCGCGCTCGAGCACCAGCACGCCCACCGGGTCGCCGTTGATGCGCACCGGCACGGAGAGCAGGCCGGCCAGCCGCTCGCCCGTCGCATAGATCTCGTGGTCGCGGCGCACCGCATCGGATTCGGGCCAGGCCGGCCAGGCGATCTCCTCGTCCTGCTCCGCCGCCTCCTCCATCACCGCCTCCAGCCGCTGCGCGACCTCCATGCGGCGCTCGAAACGGTCCGTGCCGCTCACCGCCTTCAGGCGGATGATGGGGCCGACGCGCCAGCCCAGGCTCACGCGCACGCAGCCGTGGCGCGCGGCGAGCTCGTTGACCAGCGCCATGATCACCGAAAGGAAACGCGTCTGCACGTTGGTCGCGGCCAGGACCTCGAGGGCCTGCGCGTAGTGGGCCACGTCGAGCCGCACGCGCTCGAGCTGGCGTTGACGCTGGTAGAGCAGCGGCGTGTCGGTCGCGAGGCGCAGCACCGAGGCCGCGAGCTCGAGGTCCTCGGCGTGGCCCGGATTGACCGCCACCACGAGCAGACTCCGGTCGGCGGTATCGCCGGTGGTGAGCGCGAGCATGAGCAGGCCCGGCGCGCCGTCCGCCACCGCCGGCAGGAGAAAGGCGCCTTCGCGCGCCGCGCGATCCGCCGCCTCGACAAAGCCCGCCGTCTGCACGCCGAAGGGAAACTCGCGCGACTCCGGCCAGCCCGCCGCCGTGCGCCACACGCCCTCGACCTTCACCATCACCCGCACCGCCGCCGCATCGGACAACTCGCCGCAGGTGCGCGCAAACTGCGCCCAAAACGCCTTCACCGGACCATCGAACAACCGGCATGCTTCCAGCCGCGCGTAGGTTTCACTCGACGACGGGCCGAAACGATTGAATGACTTCATACCTGGGTTGTAAAATTAGAGTTAGTCCCGAAAAAAGCTTTCGGCATTACGATCCACCGGAACCTAATTCCAAGTTCAATCCCGCACATTTCTCCCTCCCGCGAGCGCCCTCGCCAGGCGCGATGACCCGACACTTTTCGCTCATGATTCACCCCTCCAAATCGCTGCTGTTCACCCTGGGTCTCACGCTCGCCACCGGTCTGGCCAGCGCCGAGGAAAAGGCCCCCGCCCTCACCCTTCACGATCTCATCGTCGGCGCGGTCAACGCCAACCTCGAGCTCAGCGCCCGCCGCCTCGACCCCGAGATCCAGAACAACCGCCTCGACGGCGCCTGGGCCGCCTTTGAGCCCACTTGGATCGCCGGCTACTCCTACTCCAGCAGCGAGCGCGCGCAGAACTACGTGAACAACGCCCTCGGTCAGCGCTTCTCGCCCGTGTTCGAGGAAGACATCTCCCGCTGGCAGACCGGCATCGCCGGCCGCCTGCCCTTCGGCACGCAATACGAGCTGCTCACCGGCTTCGACCGCACCGACAACACCAGCATCCGCAACCCCGGCAACGGCTTCAGCACCGTCACCGCCCGCTTCGTCCCCGAATACGTCTCCACCACCACCCTCACGCTGACCCAGCCCCTGATGCGCGAGTTCGGCCCCGCCGCCAACCTCGCCGAGGTCCGCCTGCAACGCTCCACCCTCAAGACCGCCAAGCACGACCTCGAAGCCACCGCCCTGCGCGTGATCCGCGACGTCGCCGCCGCCTACTACGAGATGGTGTTCGCCCAGGAAAACATCCGCGTGAAACAGGAGGCCGTCGCCGTCGCCGAGGCTCTCGTGCGCGACAACCAGCGCCGCCTCGACGAGGGCCGCATGGCCCCCATCGACGTCACCCAGGCCCGGTCCCGCCTCTCCGAGGCCCGCGAGGAGCTCCTGCTCGCGGAAAACTTCCTCGCCCAGCGCCGCAACACCCTGCGCGAGCTCACCCGCGACGAGTTCCCCCTCGATGAGGTCCCCTTCGTGGTCGATCCGTCCTTCATCGTGCGCGAGGCCCCCGCCATCGACCGCGAAAAATCCCTCGTCACCCTCTTCGAGCAGAACCCCACCTACCTCGCCGGCCTCGAACTCACCAAGTCCGAGGATATCCGCATCGCCTACGCCAAAAACCAGCGCTGGCCCCGCGTGGACCTGAAGGCCTCCTTCGGCTACAACGGCCTCGCCGCCGACATCGGCGACGCCTACTCCGACTACCAGGAGCGCACCCAGCCCACCTACAGCGTCGGCGTCGTGGTCAACGTCCCCATCGGCAACCGCGCCGCCAAGGCCCGCCTGCGCGAGGCCGAGAACCGCAAGCGCCAGGCCATCCTCAACCTGAAGCGCACCGAGGTCGTCCTCGGCACCGGCCGCACCACCAGCTACGAGGTCGCCCAGGCCCAGCGCGACCTCAGCCAGATCCGCTCCCGCGAACTCGCCACCCTCGTCGATCTCAACAAGTCCGTCGCCCAGCTCCAGTTCGTGCTCGGCACCCTTGCCGAACACCTCCGCGTGGACCTGAAAACCGCCGAGTGATCCGCCCGCCCCTCGCGCCCCACCCTACCCGACCGACCTTCATGAGCTCCCCTCTCCGCGCCCGCGCCCTCGCCGCCCTCGCCGCCGCCCTGCTCGGGCTCGCCGCCACCGCCCACGCCGCCACCCGCTTCGAGGGCCTCGTGCTCCCGTTCAAGGAGGTCGTCGTCTCCTCCCCCGTGCAGAGCAGCCTCACCGCCCTGCCCTTCAAGGAGGGCGACGTCGTCAAGGCCGGCGACACCCTCGCCCGCCTGCATGATCGCATCGAGGAGCTCGACATGCTCCGCGCCAAGGCCGCGCTCGAGAAGAAGGAGTTCGACAACAAGAGCGCCGCCAACCTCTTCGCCGACAAGATCATCTCCGAGGACGAGGCGCTTAAGAACAAAATCGAGCTCGATCTCGCGCGCCTCCAATACGAACAGGCCGCCGAGCTCCACCGCCAGCGCACCGTCACCGCCCCCATCGACGGCCTCATCGTCGAGCGCAACCGCGAGGTCGGCGAGACCGTCACCGCCTCGCAGCCGCTTTTCCGCCTCGTCGATATCTCCCGCCTCTACGTGCAGTTCTACGTGCGCGCCGAGGATGCCTCCAGCCTGCGCGTCGGCCAGACCCTGGAGGTCCGCAGCGCCATCGCCGCCCCCGGCCGCGTCTTCACCGGCAAGGTGGACTTCATCGACCCGCGCGTGGACGCCGCCAGCGGCCTGCTTCGCGTGAAGGTTTTGCTCAACAACGACGACGCCGCGCTCAAGCCCGGCCTCCGCGCCGAGATCACCGCCCCCGCCGCGCCCTGATCGGTCCGCGCGCCGCCGCGCCGCCATCAATCCGGACGGCGTGCCGGCGGGCGCGAAACAAACAGCCAGACGCGCGTCACCAGCCAGGCGGGCAGCGCCACCATCACGAAGGCGCGATAGGCCAAAAAGCCCGCCGCCACCGCGTCCCCGAGGCCCGCGCCTCCATCCAGCCGCGCGAGAGACTCCAGCGTGCCCAGCCGGGAAAAGACGAGCACCGCCGCCGCGTGCAGCGCGAGCAGCACCGCCGTCTCGATCAAGATGCGCTCAAGACTCGGCGCACGGCGCACGTAGTCGTAAACCGATAGGATCAGGCGTCGCATGGTCAGGGTTGGTCGGAGGTGGAGGTCAGCGCGGCGAGCAACAACGCGTTGCCCTCGGGACCGGCGGTGAGGAAACGACGGCCCGAGCTCCCGCCGGAGGGCAGGCCGGCGAGATGAATCGTGCGATAGAGGTCAATGAACACGTGCCGCTCGCCAAACCTCCGCGCCGAGCCCAGGGCGGCGACCGTGGCCGCCGGACTCACTCCCGCGAGAAGCGTCTCGTCCGCCGCCGCCTTGGTGGCCAACTCGGCCAGGCCGATGTGAAATTCGTTGATAAACCCGAACCCGATGACCGTGTCCGCGCACCGGTCGCGCACGCTCAGGTAAAGATCCCGCGCGAGTTCGCGTTCGCCGTGGGCCAGCCACAACGCGGCCATGGCCGTCACTCCCGCGCGCGCCACGCCAGCCGGCTGGCCATCCGTCAGGTCCACCTGAGGAAAGAGCAGGCCCGAGCGCGGATGCCGCCAGGCCAAGCGGAATCGCGCCAGCAGCGGCGCCGTCGCCGCCGCGTGGTTGATCCCGCTCGCCCTCTGATGCAGGAGCAGCGAGCCGAGCACGGCGGCGTTGTCCGCCGGATAGGCCT
>JALOTV010000005.1 GCA_025457685.1 Opitutaceae bacterium | reverse complement strand
CTGGCGCGATCACCGCCGGTCAGGCGTGGCTGTTGTTCAGCCAGCGCTCCGCCACCCAGAAGATCCGGGCTGAGATCGAGGAGAAGAAAGCGACTCTGAGTAACTTTAGTTATCAGAATCCGTTTCCCTCCCGCGAAAACCAGACGCTCGTGGAGGCAGAACGTGCGGCGGCCGAGAAGACGCTCGGCGAAATTCGTTCTCTGCTCCAAGCCTCCAGCGAGGTGGCCGAGACAATCGCCAAGGCGACTCCACCGAGTTCACCTACGGACGCCTACTTTGATATCGCCAATTACGTCGAGCGACTCCGCGCGAAAGCGCGCGAGGCCAAGGTGACTTTCGCGGCCGACAACCGATTCGGTTTCGCCACCTACGCCACGACCGGTCCGGAACGCGGCCTTATACCCTCGGTTTTTAACCAACGCCAATACGCCGAGTATCTTATCAGCGCGTTGCTCACTTCGGAAAATCCCCCCAAGGAGTTTGTCTCGCTGCAGCGTGAGCGTCCGCTGACCGAAGCACAGCGCACGCAAATCGCCGAGGCCTTGGCCTCCGGCCAGACGCCTCCTGCTTTCGAAGAGAGTGGCGCTTCGCGTGAGTCCGGTGGCGATTTTTTCGTCATCGATTCTCGCACCTCCGCCCGTGTGCCGGGTTCGGTGAACACCGTCCCGTTCCGTCTCACGTTTGTCGGCAACACCGCCGTGTTGCGTGATTTCTTGAACGAATTGGCGCTTTTCAAGGTCCCCGTCGTGGTTCGTTCCGTGGAGGTGGAATCGCTCGCCGCCTCAGGACAAAGCACTTCTCCGGCTCCTCAAACCACGAGCGTGTTTTCCATGTTTGGAAGCGACACCGCCGCCGCCCCGGTCGAAGTGGTCAAGCCTCTCGTCGAGCAGGTGGACTCCCGCTTTATCGTCACGGTTGAGATCGTCTCTCTCGTGGACAAGAACGCGCCTCCCGCCGAAGCCTCCGACGCTGCAACCAACCCCTAAGTCAAATGTCTGCCAAGACCAACGATACCCTATTCCTTGCCGCAGGCGGCCTGGCCCTGGCCGGTTCCTGCGCATGGGCCTTTTTCCAGCAGTCGACCATCTCCACCTTCCTTGAGCCGGTCCTTGCGCCGTCCAACGGATCGGTCGTTGAGGTCGCGCCACTGGCGGTGACCTCGCCGGTTTCGCGTCAGTGGGGCAAACCCGAGGCGCAGACCGCGGGAGCCAACTGGCTGTTCGAGGTGTTTACCCCGCCGGTTATCTACTATAACACGGAAACCAAGCAGTTCACGGTGACAGTCCCCGTGATCACGCGTCCTGAGGTCGTCGAGGGCACCACGCCCGAGCAGGCGGTTGTCGCACAGTTTGGGCTTGGTCTGGTGAAGGTGGTGCAGCCGCTTTTCCGCCTCCAATTGGTGGGGTATGTGGGAGAAGGCACCAGCGCCCGCGGCAATTTCCAAAACGAACTCACCGGAGATATCATTTTCGGCACCACCGGCAAGAAACTGCCCGATCTCAATCTTGAGATCATCCATTTCTCCGCCGAGCGTGTTCGCACGCCAGTGGCCGATGGCACTGTGATCGTGGAGACCGTGGTCAAGGCCACGGTCAAAGACACGATTACCGGCGAGGAAATCCCGCTGGATGCTAAGGTCAGAAGACCCGAGGGTCCGCTCCAGGTCACCTTCAAGAAGGCCGACGGCACCGAGGTGACTGCCAAGTCGGGTGACGTGATCACCAGCGGCGCGAACATTTACACGGTTGGAGCCATCACGCTGGATCCTCCCAGCGCCGTGGTGACGAAAACGGGCGGGGACCTCGCTGCTCCCCTCACGGAGACCCTCGTGATCCCGCCACCCGCGCCCGCAATTGATCCCGCCATGGCCGCACCAGGTCAGGAAGAAGGCATGGGCAACCCTGACGGCGGTCTGGTTTTTTGACCTCACAAGTTTGACTTTTAAGTGGTTTTTCAACGCCACCCTCTTTTACATCCCCCCTTTATCCCCTAAATGAACTATACCAAGCTCCCGAAGAAGGCGCTCCTGCTCCTTGCGACCCCCGTGTTGTTCTCGTTGGCTGTGCCCGCCAGCAAGCTCGTTGCGCAGAGCCAAACCGAGACCAAGATTCGCCTTATGGCCGAGGGGCTCCGCGCTCGCGATAGTGGCGATCTTGCCACCGCCAAGACCAACTTTGAACAGCTGCTTGTTCTCGCGCCGAACGACGTCACGGTCCAACGCCTTCTGTCCGGAGTAAACGACGCCATCGCGGCCGGCTCGGCTGCCTCTGCAGTGGCCCCCGCCGCCGCTGCTCCCGCCGACTCCGAGCAGCTGGTCGAGGTTGTCTACGATCCCTCCGGACGCACGGCCGCCAAGCAGAAGGCCAAGGCTGAAGCAGCCGCCGCCAAGGCGGAAGCTGCCAAGGAAAAAGCAGCGGCCGCCGCCGAGGCGCCCGCCCAAGAGGTGGTGGTGACCGAGAACGCGGAAGCCGCTCCGGTGGATGCCGAAGCCGCCGCCAAAGCCGCCGCCGACGCCAAGGCTGCCGAACTCGCGAAGGTGGAAGAGGCGCGTGTGAAACAGTTGATCAAAACCGCCGAGGCCGAGGGCCGCGTGGCCAAGCGCTTGGCCCGTGATGGCAACTTTGATGCCGCCTCCGAGCAATATTCCGCCGCCATTCGCAGCCTCCCGGTCAATACCTTGACCGCCGAGACGATCGAGTATCTGCAAGAGGAGCAGACCTCTCTTCTCCTCCAGAAATCCCAGGTGCTGCTCAAGCAGGGTGACACCGTTGGCGCCCAGCAGGCCCTCGACGAATACATTGCCGCCACCTCGCCCGAAGGCCGTGCGGCTCGTAAACAAGCCGCCCGCATCAACCAGGCCGAGCTTTTCCCTGAGATCCAGCCGATCGAGAAGGTCAATCCGGAGTTCATCGCCGAGCAAAAGCAGGTGGCCTCGCTGCTCGCCAAGGGTCGCAGCCAATACAAGGCCGGTGACATTGATGGCGCCCAGGAAACTTTCCGCGTGGTCGAAACGATCTCGGCCGAAAATCCCGAATCGAAGTATTTCCTGAAGCGCATCTCCGACGAGAAAGCCAAGCTCGGCACCCTCAATCGCGAGAAGACCCGCTCTCTCATGATTGAGGAAGTGGCTAAGGGCTGGCAGCGTCCCGGCGTCTTCGTGGAGAAGCCCCAGGATTCTCGCGTCGCCCAGCAGACCGGTTCCGCCGCGATGGCCGCCAAGATGGACGGCATCATCATCCCCAGCGTATCCTTCACCGGTGTCGAGCTCGGCCGTGTGGTGAGCACGCTCAGCGCTCTCTCCGCCGAATACGACACCAAGTCCGCAGAGGACCAGAAGGGTGTTAACCTTGTGCTTGGCAACCAGCTGCCTGGCGCGAGCGTGCCACCGGTCAACATTACTCTGCGCAACCTTTCCCTGAAGCGCATTCTCGACATCATCACCGAGAACGTTGGCTACCAGGTCGAAATCCAGGCCGACCTCGTCCTGATCAAGCCCAGCGGCACCGACGTCAACCTCGTCAACGAGCAGTTTGCGGTCAGCAAGTCTGCCATCACCCGCATGACCGGCGCCGGCTCCGCCAGCGCAAGCACGCCCGCCGCCAGCGCCGATCCCTTTGCTCCCGCCCCCACCGGCGGTGGCGGTGGTTCAGGCGGCGGTGAGTCCGATGGCATCCGTCGCTTCCTCCAGGCCGCCGGCGTGCCTTTCGACACCGTTCCCGGCTCGAGCCTCGCTTACGACGGCGCCAGCATTCTGGTGACCCACACTTCGCGTAACATCGACCGCATCCGCAACATCCTCAACCGCTACAACGATGTCCGCCAGGTGGAGATCGAGGCCAAGTTCATGGATGTCAGCGAGGGCGCGTTGGACGAGCTCGGTGTCAACTGGACCGCCGCCTTCAGCGAAGCCGGCGTGAATTACCAACTGGCTTCTGAGAATCGTAGTCTGAGCAGCGCTTTCACCAGCAGCGCCAGCGCCAACGGTGGTAGCATCACCAGCACGGATGCCCTCGGAAATCCGGTGGTGACGCCGATTTCTTCCGGCCTGCCCTCCCTGCCCGGCACGGTCGACCTCGGTGGCAACGCCAGCCCAGTCGCCGAAATCACCAGTGGTATCATCGGAGACGTGGCCGTCACCGCCCAGCTGCGCGCCATCGCCCGTCGTCAGGGCAGCGATCTGCTCAGCGCTCCCAAAGTCACGGTGCTTTCTGGCAGCCGCGCCACCATCACTGTCGCCCAAGAGCTGCGTTTCCCGCAGAGCTACGGCGAGACTCAGTCTGAAGTTGGCTCCAACGGTGCCGACAGCGGCGGCGGTGCGGGCGTGACCATCACGCCCGGCACGCCCGAAGATTTCTCCACCCGCAACGTGGGTGTGGAACTCGCGGTTACGCCGACCGTCGAAGAGGATGATTACTCCATCAGTCTGGAGTTGAATCCTCGCGTGACCGAATTCGAAGGCTTCGTCGAGTTCGGCGGCCAGTCGGTCGCCGTGGTGCCCGGCGGCGGTCTCACCGGCGCCACGACGGTCATCATTCCTTCCGGCTTCTACCAGCCGATCTTCTCGGTTCGTGAGATCAACACCCGCGTGACGATCTGGGATGGTGCCACCCTCGTGATGGGCGGTCTCACCCGCGAAGAAGTTCGTCGCGTCAACGACAAGGTTCCGATCCTCGGCGACATCCCGCTCCTGGGTCGTGCCTTCAAGTCGAAGGGCGAGTCTTCCCAGAAGCGCAACTTGCTCGTCTTCGTGACCGCGAATCTCGTCTCCCCCGGCGGTTCGCTCAAGAAGCAGGAACTCAAGGGTGTAGCACCCAGTTCCATGTTCCAGAACCCGACGGTGGTCACCCCCGGCGGTTCGGAAGCTCGTCTGCGCTCCACCGTGGAGTAAGCCGTTCCGACCGGCGCTTCATCGCGCCGCTTTTCTCTTCAAACCCGGTCGCAGTCGCGGCCGGGTTTTTGCTTTAAGGTCAATCTGCGCCTGAACGACGCCGCTCCCTGTGCCTGCGTTGCAATCAAGGCGTCGCGCTCCGGTTAACTTAATCCCACTTTGCCGCTCTCATGTCCCGCTGGCTTTTGATCGACGGATTCAACCTCGTGTATCGCTGCTTTTTCGCCACCCCCGCGCTCACGCGCGCGGATGGATTTCCCACCAACGCGTTGCACGGTTGGGTAAAGTCGATCTGGCGCTTGATGGATCAGGAAAAACCCGACCACACCGTGGTGTTCTTCGACCTAGGCGGTTCGCAAGACAGACTGGCCTTGCACCCCGAGTATAAGGCTCAGCGTGCGGAAATGCCTGCCGAACTCGAACGGCAAATCGAACCAGTAAAAACCGTGACGCGTGCGTTGGGCCTCGCCGCGATCGAGCAGGACGGGGTGGAGAGCGATGACCTGCTCGCCTCGTGCGCGGTCGCGCGGGCTACGGCTGGAGACGAGGTGTTGATTGTCAGCTCCGACAAGGATTTCGCCCAGATCGTAAACGACCGTATTCGGGTGTTGCTGCCTCCCCCGAGTGCGATGCCCAAGCTTGGCTGGCGCATATTGGATGCCGCAGGTGTGAAGGAAAAGTTCGGCGTGCCGCCGAGTCTGATCACGGACTACCTGGCCCTGATCGGGGATACGTCGGACAATATCCCCGGCTTGAGCGGGGTGGGGCCCAAGACCGCGGTGAAATGGCTGGAGAAGCACGGCTCGTTGGAAGGGGCGCTCGCGGCGTCGGATAAAATCGAGCCGGAGCGCTTCCGTGCCGCTCTTGCCGAAGCCGCGGAGCGATTAAGGCTCAACAAGCGCCTGGTGACGCTCAACACGGCGCTCGTGTTGCCTGCCGTCGAACAAACCGCGCCCGATATCACCGCCTTGTTTGGGTTTTTGAGAACGATGGAAATGCGTTCCACGCTCGCGGAAGCGGAGCAGCGCTACGGGCAGCCGGAGTTGTTTTAAGGGCCCTCTGAAAAGGAACAGGGGCGGCGGCCAAGAGGATAAGTTCGTCGTCAGGTTTTGCCCGATGCCTGGTCCGGTCGTTCGCAAAAAGCCGTTTACACAAACCGGGCACTGGCTGTGATCACGCCGCGATGCATGCTTCAATCATCTGGTTGGTTCGGCTCGGGGTCGATCAACAGGTTTTCACCACCAAGGATGCATGGGCCGCCCGGTTAAAGCTTGGCGAAGAGGTGGAGTTGTTGGACTTCGCCCAGCACCTGCTCGATGCGGGCATGGTCGCGGAGGACAAGATGGAGCTGCTGGAGACCATCGCCGGTCTGGCGATGGCCAAGGCCAAGATCGGTCCGCCGGCGGATGATCCGTATGCCAGTCCCGGATCTGGCACGCGCGCAGCGGTGGGCTTGCCCATAGAGCCCGCGGTATCGCGTCCAGCCCACCCGATGGCGGCGTTGATGCGGCATGCTCCGGCTGAACCTGCAGCCGGCGGGAAAATCGAGGATTTCCCCTTCGATCGTCTGCACACCCTGACCGATGCCGAACTTCAGAAACGTCTGCGCGGACTCCTGCGTGATTGTGCCACGCAGGGAGTGAGCGATTTGCACCTTTGCGCGGGGGCGGTGCCTTTCCTCCGCCGCGAACGTGCGTTGACACCGTTGGGCCAGACCAAGCTCACGGAGGCGGATGCGTTGCGCCTCAACACCATCTTGTTGGCGCCGCACCAGCGGGAACAATTTCTTGAGCGCAAGGACCTGGACTTCGCCTTGGCGCTGGATGCTTCGAATCGCTACCGCGTGAACCTGATGTTCCACAAGGGCGGCCCTGCGGGCAACTACCGCATGATCGCGGCCAAGATCCCGGAGCTGGACAAGATCGGCCTTCGAAATTTGGACGCGGTGCGAAAGCTACTCACTTACCACAACGGTCTAATCCTGGTCACGGGTCCGGTTGGCGCGGGGAAAACCACCACACTGGCCGCGCTGGTGGCCGAGTTGAACGAGAAGCGTCACGACCACATCATCACGGTCGAGGATCCCATCGAGGTGGTGCAGGCGGCGAAGGGCTGCAACATCACCCAGCGCGAAGTGGGGCCGCATACCCGTTCCTTTGCCTCGGCGCTGAAGGGCGCGCTGCGCGAAGATCCTGACGTGATCGTGATCGGCGAACTGCGCGACTTGGAAACGATCGAGATGGCGATCAGCGCCTCGGAGACGGGACACCTCGTCATCGGCACCATGCACACGAGCGACGCTTCAACCACCTTGAACCGGCTGCTCGATGTTTTCCCGCCCGCGCAGCAGGCGCAAATACGGGCGAGTGTGGCGGAAAGTCTGCGAGGCATCATCTGTCAGCGCCTGCTTCCGGGCTCCGACGGCGGTCTGGTCATGGCGTGTGAGATCCTGATCGGTAATCCGGCGATTTCCGCGCTCATCCGGGAAGGCAAAACCGCCGGACTGCGCAACGTGCTCGAGACGGGGCAGCGCGATGGCATGTGCCTGATGGAGCACAGCGTGTTTGCCCTTTATCAGGAGGGCCGCATCTCGGCGGCGACCGCGCGAGAAAACATTTCCAACCGCGTGCTCCGTGCGCGCATCACCTGAGCATCCGCCCCACGCCATGCCCGTCATCGACAAACTTCTTCGCACCATGCTCGAGCGCGGGGGATCGGACCTCCATCTCACCGTGGGCCTGCCGCCCAAGTCCCGCATCTCCGGTGGTCTGGTGCCGATCGAGGATGAGCCGGTCACCGCCGCTCAGATGGAAACCTATCTCAAGGAAATTTGCCCGCCGGCGCGCTGGGCTGACTTCCTGGAGCGCCATGATCTCGACCTCGCCCACGAGATACCGGGGCTGGCGCGGTTCCGCGGGAACTACCTTTGCAACCATTGGGGCATGGCGGCGGTTTTCCGTCAGATTCCCTCCAAGATCCTCTCGTTTGACGAACTCAAGCTGCCCGAGCCGCTGAAGAAACTTTGCCACTTGAACGAGGGGCTCGTGCTGGTGACCGGCCCCACCGGTAGTGGCAAGTCCACTACGCTCGCGGCGATGATCGACTACATCAACACGAACCTCGCCCGCCACATCATCACCATTGAGGATCCGATCGAGTTCGTTCACCAGCACAAGAAGTCGACGATTGTGCACCGCGAGGTCGGGGAGCACACCCGAAGCTTTGGCGATGCGCTCAAGGGAGCGATGCGGCACGACCCCGACATCCTGCTCCTTGGCGAGATGCGCGAACTGGAAACGATCAAACTCGCCCTGGGCTGCGCCTCGATGGGCATGCTGGTGTTCGGCACGCTGCACACCAACAACGCGCCCAAGACGGTGGATCGCATCATCAACGCGTTCCCCGCCGATGAGCAGAACCAGGTCCGCGTGATGCTGTCGGGCTGCCTCGCCGGCGTGGTTTCCCAGCTGCTGTGCAAACGCATCCCCAAGGGACGCTGCGCGGTGCATGAGATCCTCCTACAGCACGAGGCCCTGCCCAACACCATCCGCAGCGGGCAGATCGCGAACATCCGCGCGATCATCGAAAACGGTCGCGCCGACGGCATGACGACGATGGACCAAAGTCTGCTCGCCCGGGTGAAGGATGGCAGTGTCGCCGCGAGCGAGGCCTACATGAAGGCGGCGGACAAAAACCTCTTCGCCTCGATGCTGAAGCCCGGCGAGCTCGACGCCGGCGGGCACTGATTCGTGCGCAAGGACCGAGGGCATGCCGGCCTGACTCTCACGTCCTCGCAGCGAGTCTTTTGGCTTTCCGGCGCGCAGCCTAAAACAAAAAGCCCGACGCCACTTCGGCGTCGGGCTACGAGGGTAAGCCGCAGGTGATCAGGCCTGCTCGAGGAGCTTGTAGAGACGGGCGATCATCTTGCTCGGGTCTTCGAAGAGGCCGGCGGCGATGAGGGCGTTGTCCAGGATCTGCTCGGCGACGAGGGTGGCGCGCTCCGTATTGGTGGAGCGGATACCATGCAGACGCTTGATGACGGCGTGGCGGGGATTGAGCTCGAGCGAGACCTTTACGGGCGTGTCGGCCGCATCCTTCTGCATGGCCTTCATCATGCGACGCATCTGGGGCGTCATCATGCGGTCGGCGCTGATGGCGAGGGCAGGGGAATCGACGAGGCGGTCGGAGGACTTCACGTCGGTGACGCGTTCACCGAGGGTTTCCTTGAGCCACTTGGCCAAGTCGGCGACCTGGTCGTCACTGAGGTCGCCCTCGGCGGAGGGCGGCTTGGGGGCGTCGGGGAGCTTGGCGTCGGGGCTGTCGGCGGCGACGAGCTTCTTGCCGTCGAATTCGCGCACGTTGCCCATGACGTATTCGTCCACCGCCTCGGTGCAGAACAAGACCTCGAGGCCGCGGGCCTTGAGGCCTTCGAGGTAGGGGCCGGCCTCGATGGCGGCGCGGGACGGGCCGACGAGGTAGTAGATCTCGGTCTGGCCCTCTTTGATGCGGGAGACGTAGTCGGCGAGGG
Organism: Opitutaceae bacterium; assembly: GCA_025457685.1. Taxonomy (GTDB): domain Bacteria; phylum Verrucomicrobiota; class Verrucomicrobiia; order Opitutales; family Opitutaceae; genus IMCC26134_A. The sequence goes on along the minus strand of JALOTV010000005.1, from coordinate 17,322 downwards.
ACGTGGTCTTGCCGGACTCGGTGAAGGTGGACTCGTAGCGGAGGAGCTTAACGAGGGCGTCCTTGTGGGTCCAATCGAGGGCGGCGCCTTCCTTCAGGTAGATGCCGAATTCGGCGAAGAACTCGTCGTATTTCTCGGCGCGGGACTTGGCCTCGTCGGCGAGGAATTTGAGGAAGCGGGAGGTGACGGTCTTGCCGATCTTTTCGAGCAGGGCTTTGTCCTGCATCGTCTCGCGGGAGATGTTGAGAGGGAGGTCCTCGCTATCGACGACGCCCTTGAGGAAACGCAGCCACTCGGGCAGGAGGTCCTTGGGGCGGGAGTCGATGAGGACCTTGCGGCAGTAGAGGGCGACGGCGGGCTCGGCGCGCTGCATGCCGAACTTTTCGGGGTTGTCCTTGGGGACGAAGAGGAGCGACGCGATCTGGAGCGGGGCGTCGGCGCTGAAGTGGAGGCGCAGGCGGGGCTCGTCGTAGGCGTGGGCTTGGAACTTGTAGAACGCGGTGTATTCCTCGTCGGTGATCTCGGATTTGGAGCGCAGCCAGAGGGCGGTGACGGTGTTGACCTGTTCGCCGTCGAGCTTGATGGGGAAGGAGACGAAGGCGCTGTATTTTTTGAGGATGTCCTCGACGCGGTGTTTGGTGGCGAACTCGGTGGCGTCGTCCTTCAGGTGGAGGACGATGCGGGTGCCGCGCGCGGTGTGCTCGGGGGCGGGGGCGAGGGTGTAGGAGCCGGCGCCCTCGGAGGTCCAGACGTGGGCGGGGGCGTCGATCTGCCAGGACTTGGAGAAGACCTCCACCTTGGCGGCGACCATGAAGGCGGCGTAGAAACCGACGCCGAACTGGCCGATGAGGTTGGAGTTTTTCTGGCCGCCTTCCTGGAGGGCTTTAAGGAAGTTTTTGGAGCCGGAGTGGGCGATGGTGCCGAGGAATTTGACCAGTTCCTCGCCGCTCATGCCGAGGCCGGCGTCCTCGATCACGAGGGTCTTGGCCTTCTCGTCGGCGGTGACGGTGATTTCCAGGGCGCGGTCGGCGTCGTGGATGGATTTTTCGGTGAGCTGGAGGTGGCGGAGCTTTTCGGTGGCGTCGGACGCGTTGGAGACGAGCTCGCGGAGGAAGATTTCCTTCTCGGTGTAGAGCGAGTGGATGACGATATCCAGGAGCTGCTTGATCTCGGCTTGGAATTCGAACGATTGCGGCGCGGTGGCAGTTTCGGTGGACATGGTGGTTAGGGAAAAAACAGAGGGAGGGGAGATGTTACCGATCAGGCGGAAAAATCAAGCGGCTCGGCGGGGCGGCGGCAGAAGCTCCGATTTCGGGCAAAGGCGGGTTGACGGAAAGGGCGGCGGACCTAGGGTGCGCGCGTCACCCTGCAGTGTTCGAGGTGCCCTTCACACGCTCTTTGCCTTTGAATCAATCCGGGAGCCAATCAACCGGGCGAAATCAGCTAGGCCGTAAATCGGACAGCTACCCATCGCACGGCGGTTCCCACCTTAACTTAAAAAGGTTAGAGGCCTTTGGGCATACGGCACAGGTGGGGTGACACCCCTTTTTCTCCGCCTCCTTTCACACATCCATGAGCATCACGTTCTACCACATCCTCCACGTTCTCTCCGTCCTGGTCCTGACCGGGTTTACGTTCTACGCGTTCGCGGCTCCGGCGGAGACGCGCAAGAAGGTGATGATCATCACCGGCATCGCCTCGCTGGTGATTTTTGTGAGCGGCTTCGGGCTCATCACCAAGGTGCGCGGCGTCGGCGCCGGGGCCTGGCCGCTGTGGGTCTGGGTAAAGCTCGTGGCATGGCTCGGCCTTTCGGCCTTGGCGGGCGTGGGCTATCGCAAACGCGAGAAGGTGCCGGTCTTCATGACGGTGGCGCTGGTGCTGGTGTTTGCGGCGGTGTATTCGGTTTACAGCAAGATTGGCGGGCTCTGAGGCGGCCCCATGTCCGGCGCGCTTTGCGGGCTCTGGGTGGACGACGCGGGTGTCGTCCACGTGGCGCTGGAAACGGCGAACGGCGGACGCGAGGCGCGCACGGAGACGTTGCGGCCCTTCGCGTGGCTGACGACGGGGGCTTTTGTCGCGAGCGAAGGTGTCGCGGTCGAGCGACTGAAGGGAGAGGGGTTTTTCGCGGAGCTGGCGCACGCGGAGAATCTGGCGTGCTTCGAGGCCTGGCAGGAGGCGGGGCGCGCGGCGGGGGTGAAGGGTGTGGACGTGATCAAACCGCTGGAAAGCCAGTGGCTGCTGCAGACGAGGCGGCGGCTTTTTGAAGGGTTGCCCTTCGGGCGCGTGCGGCGGTGTCAGCTGGACATCGAGACCGGCTCGGCGGATGGCGCATTTAGCGACGCGACCAAGGCCGAGGATCGCTTGCTGGCGATCGGGCTGCGTAGTGGCGGAAAAAATACGCTTTTAGTTTTGGCGGAGGAGACCGACGCGGCGGAAAAGGTGTTGCTGGAGCAGTTCAACGCGGCGCTGGCGGAGCTCGATCCGGACATCATCGAGGGGCACAACCTGTTTAAGTTTGATCTGGATTACCTGCGTTTGCGGGCGAAGCGGCACAAGGTGCCGTGCGCGTGGGGGCGCTTCGGGCAGAAGGCGAAATTTCGCAACAGTCGCCTGAAGGTGGCGGAGCGGTGGGTGGATTTTCCGCGCTGCGATCTGCCCGGGCGCACGGTAATCGACACATATCTGCTGGTGCAGCTGCACGACATCACGGCGCGCGAGCTCCAGGGCTACGGGCTGAAGGAGGTGGCGGTGTATTTCGGGGTGACGACGGACGACGACGAGCGCACCTACCTGGCCGGCGACCAGATCGCGCGGACCTATCGCGAGGACCGGGAGAAATTCGCGGCGTATCTCGGCGATGATTTGCGCGAGACGGCGGGGGTGGCGGACGTGTTGCTGCCGACCTACTTCGAGCAGGTGAAGACCTTCCCCATCCTGCTTCAGGAGGCGGCGCTGCGCGGGTCTTCGGGCAAGATCGACCTGCTGTTTCAGGAGGAGTATTACCACGCGAGGCAGGCGTGTCCGGTGCCGCCGGAGGTGGCGGCCTTCGAGGGCGGCTACACGCGCAGTTTTCAAGAAGGGGTGTTTCGCCACGTGCTGCACTTCGACGTGGCCTCGCTGTATCCGAGCCTGCTGCTCCTGCTCGCGCGCAACCCGAAGAACGACGCGCTCGGTGTATTCATTCCGTTGTTACGCCGCCTGCGGGAGTATCGGCTGAAATACAAGGGCATCGCGAAGACCGGTGCGACGCCCGAGGAGCGGGCGGAGGCGCAGGCGCGGCAGGCGAGTTTCAAGATTCTGATCAACTCGTTCTACGGCTACCTCGGATTTTCTGGGGCGCGGTTTGGTGACGGCGAGCTGGCGGCGGAAGTGACGCGGCGCGGGCGGGAGTTGTTGCAGGCGCTGATCGACGGTTTCGCGGCGGAGGGCTGCGTGATTCTGGAGGCGGATACGGACGGCATCTATCTGTCGTCGGAGACGTATTTCGCGCGGCCGGAGGAGTTGTTGGCCAAGGTGGAGCGACTGCTGCCGGAGGGCATCGATCTGGAGTATGACGGACGCTATGACGCGATGTGGTGCTACAAGGCGAAGAATTACGCGCTGCGCGAAGGCGACCGCGTGATCCTCAAGGGCAGCGCGCTGCGTTCGCGCGGGATCGAGCCGTTTTTGAAGGAGCTGACGGGGCGGTTGATCCGGTTCTTGCTCGGGCTGGAGGCGGAGTCGCCGGCGGTGTGGTTGGCGGAGCTACGGGAGCGAATCGCGGCGCGGGAATTGCCGGTGTCGCGCCTGGCGAAGGCGGAGGTGCTGAGCATGAACCCCGATGCGTATGAGCGCATGATTGCCGAGGGCGGGAAGCCGCGCCGCGCCTCGGCCGAGGTGGCGCTGCGCATGACGCCGAGGCCGCGCATGGGCGAGCGCGTGAGCTATTATCTGGTTGCGAAGGGGAAGGGACAGACGAGCGACTGGCAACGCGCGCGGCCGGTGGCCGAGTGGGATGCGACGAAGCCGGAGACGAGCTACGATCCCAAGGCGTATCTGGAAAAACTCGACGACTGGGTGGAGCGCTTCGGCGGGCTGATCGACGTGCTTCCGGAAGGCGGGCGGCAGGGAGAGATGTTTTAGGGTGCTGGGCTACATCAACCCGCTGCGATGCGCCCGGTGACGGGCGTGGCCATGCCGACAGGCAGCGGTCAGCGCCGACGCCGGCCGGGATTCTTCGACTGCTTTTCCTCGACGGGTTTTTCGATTCGCGACTGGGGTTTTTCCACCGCAGGGCGGAAGTCCATCATGCGCTTGATGCGGTCCACCTTGTGGATGTTGACCTGGATCTTCGCGGCCTGGGCGTAGCGCTTCTTCGTCTTGCGGCCGACCAAGGCGGAGCCGGCGTTGTCGATTTGGTAGTAGTCGTCGGAGAGGGCGGAGGCGGGGATGAAGCCGAAGGTCATCGACTCGGTGAGCTCGATGAAGAGCCCGTTGGGGCGCACGTCGGTGATGACGGCTTCGAAGGCGGTGGGGGTCTTTTTCTCCAGCTCGCGCTCGAAATACTCGAGCAGCTTGATCTTCACACTCTCGCGCTCGGCCTCGGCGGAATTGATCTCGGTGAGGCTGAGGTGCTCGCCCATTTCCTGGGCCTTGGCGGCGGTGTAGGGCAGCTTAAGCTTGGCGGGCGAGGCGGGCTTGGCGGCCTGGGTGGGGCCGGCGCGGGTGACCTCGACCACGAGCGAACCCTGGCGGGCGAGGAAGGCGGCGAGGACGCGGTGGACCACGAGGTCGCTGTAGCGGCGGATGGGCGAGGTGAAGTGGGTGTAGTCTTTTTTGTGCAGGCCGAAGTGGCCGTCGGGCGAGGAGCGGTAGGCGGCCTTGCGCAGGCTGCGGAGCAACTGGGTGCGGAGGGTGTAACCCTGCGGGTGGTCGGCGAGGATCTTGAGCAGGCGGACGAGTTCCTTGCGCTCGGAGAGGTTGGAGACGCGGATGCCGTGGGTGGCGAGTTGCTGGCGGAGTTCGTCGAGTTTCTCGGCGTCGGGGTCGTCGTGGACGCGGTAGATGGACGGCAGTTTCTCGCGGCGGGTGAGGCGGGCGAGGGCCTCGTTGGCGGCGAGCATGAACTCCTCGATGAGCTGGTGGCTCTCGTCGTGCTCGATGCGTTCGAGGCGGTCGGCGTAGCCCTCGGCGTCCACGAAGACCTTGGTCTCGGGCATGTCGAGATCGAGCGAGCCGTGGGCCATGCGGTCGGAGCGCAGGCGCGAGGCGAGTTGCCAGAGTTGGCGCACCCAGCCCTGGAGGGCGGTGAGCTCTTTGTCGGAGAGGGAGGAGAGGGCGCGGCCGGTGGAGCCGGTCTGGTGTTTGGGCGGGAGCGGGAGGGCGCGGATGGCGTCGAGCGAGTCGGTGAAGAGCAGGGCGTAGGCCTGTTTATAGGTGAGGCGCTTGTAGCTGCGGATGACGGTGTCGGCGTAAACGGTGTGGTCGGTGAGCAGGCGGCCCTGGGCGTCGAAATCGAGGAAGACGGCCTTGCACAGGCGGTCCTGGCCCTCGACGAGGGAGCAGAGACCGTTGGACAATTTTTCCGGGAGCATGGGCACGACGGTGCCGACGAGGTAGGTGGAGTTGCCGCGCTTGAGCGCCTCCTTGTCGAGGGCGGTGCCGGGCTTAACGTAGGTGGAGACGTCGGCGATGTGGACGCCCACGCGCAGGCCGCCGCCGGGCAGGGGCTCGAGGGAGAGGGCGTCGTCGAAATCCTTGGCGTCGTCGGGGTCGATGGTGAAGACGGGGCTCTGGCGGTAGTCGAGCCGGCCCACGCACTGCTCGGGTAGAACGGTATCGGGTATGGCGGCGACCTCGCGCTCGACGGCGGCGGGGAAGGTGGGGTCGAGGTTATATTTGCGGTAAACGCCGAGCAGTTCGGCGCGGGGCTCGAAGGTTTTTCCGAGCACCTCGGTGACGACGCCGCGAAGGGGTTTGCGCGGATCGTCCCAGGGCTCGAGGGCGGCGACGACCTTGTCGTCGAGCTTTGGGGCGGGTTTGAGGCGGGCGAGGGCGGGGTCGGAGACGAAGACCTCGAGGGGGAAACGCGGGTCGTCGGCGAGCACGACGTATTGCGAGCGCACGCGGGCGAGGCGGCCTACGACCTCGGTGCGGGCGCGCTCGACGATGCGCACCACGCGACCGCGGGCCTCGTCGTTGCGTGCGTCGCCGGGGGCGAAACGGCGACCGCGCAGGGAGGCATCGATCTCGACGGCGACGGTGTCGCCGGGGAGGGCGGTGAGGGTGTTGCCCGGGCCTATCTGGATGGAGTCGGGGCGCGGGGCCTCGGGGTCGGCGTCGGCGGCGAGCGAAGGCACGAACCAGGCGGAGCCGCCGGCGCGGAAGTTGATGCGACCGATTAGTTCGGTGCCGTCGTTGTCAGCGGCGGCAGAGCGGGAGGTGGCGGGAGAGGATAGGCGAGGGGGCTTGCCGGCGGAGCGGCGGGCGGGCTCGGTTGACGCGGAAGCGGGAGCGGTGAATGCGGAGGCCTTGGGCTGGGGCAAGGTGTAGCGGTCGCCCTGGACCTGGACGATCTCACCGCGCGAGAGAAGCAGGCGCAGCTCGTGCAGGAAGCGGGCGCGCAATTTTTTGGAGAGCTTGAGCTCGCGGAAGATGGCGGCGTCGTTGACCGGGCGATAGCCGGGGGCGCCAAGGATGGAGAGGATCGGGGCGCGGAAAGTCATGGTGTTTATACCTAAGGTGTAACTGCGGCGGGGCGAGCGGTGCCATGTTAATTTGGCCCGGGATGCGCCGGGGCGGGCGGGGGAGGGGCGCGGGGCACGGATTTGCGTTTGCCGGGGGGCGGGGCGCGGCTCACGTTGACCGGTTCCATGAGCGACACCGTGACCGACAATTCCCACGACCAGCATGCCGTGCGCCGCGGCAAACTCGCCGACATGCGCGCCGGCGGCTTTGACCCCTTCCGCGCCAACGTGACGCCGACGCATTTCTCGGCCGACGCCAAGGCGCTCTATGTCGAGGGCCAGGACGACGTGGTGCCGGTGACGGTGGCCGGGCGCCTGATCACCTTCCGTGTGCAGGGCGGCAGCTCCTTCGTGAAGATCCAGGATCAACAAGGCCCGATCCAGCTCTACTTCCGCAAGGACGTGCTCGGTGAAGAACGCTACGGTGTGTTCAAGAAGGCGCTCGATCTTGGCGACATCCTCGGCGTGAGCGGGACCTTGTTTAAGACCAAGACCGGCGAGATCACGGTGCGCGTGACCGAGTTTACGCTCGTGTCGAAGGCCCTGCGACCGCTGCCCGAGAAGTGGCACGGCCTGAGCGACCCCGAGCAGGTGTATCGCCAGCGCTACCTCGACCTTATCGTGAATCAGGAGTCGCGTCATCGCCTGATGACCCGCGCGCGCATCGTGAGCGCGGTGCGCCGCTTTTTGGAGGATCGCCAGTTCCTCGAAGTCGAGACCCCGGTGCTGCAAAGCGTGGCGGGCGGCGCGGCGGCGCGGCCTTTCCAGACTCACCACAATGCGCTCAATACCGACTTCGTGCTGCGCATCTCGCTGGAGCTTTACCTCAAGCGGATGCTCGTGGCCGGCTACGATCGCGTGTTCGAAATCGGGCGGAATTTCCGCAACGAAGGCGTGTCGCGCCGCCACAACCCCGAGTTCACCATGCTCGAGGTTTACCAGGCCTACAGCGATTACCGCGGCATGATGACGCTGGTGAAGGATCTGCTCACCCACCTCGTGCGCGACGTGGTTAAGCCCACCGAGACGGAGGGCGAGGGCGAGGCGGCGGTCACGCGCCCCAGCATGCGCATCAAGCACGCGGCGAGCGGCGAGTGGATCGATTTTGGCGCGGAGTGGCGCGAGGTGAAATACAAGGACCTCATCATCGAGAAGACCGGTGACGCGCAGTGGTTCTCACGCACCAAGGAAGAGAAGATCGAGGGCGTGCAGAAGCTCGGGCTCTACGCCGACCCGAAGTGGGAGGAGTTTGAGCTGACCAACGAGATTTTCGGCAAACTCATCGAGCCGACGCTTATCCAGCCGACCTTCGTCACGCATCTGCCCAAGGAGCTGTGCCCGCTGGCCAAGATCACGGTGGACGACCCGAGCACGATCGACGTGTTCGAGCTCATCATCGGTGGCATGGAGGTGGCGCCCGCCTACTCCGAGCAAAACGATCCCGACGTGCAGCGCGCGATGTTCGAGGCGCAGGCCGGCGAGGAAACGCAGAAGATCGACCACGACTTCCTGCTCGCGCTGGAGCACGGCATGCCGCCGGCCGGCGGCATGGGCATCGGTATCGACCGTCTGGCGATTCTGCTCACCGGGGCGGAGAGCATCCGCGACGTGATTTTGTTTCCGCAGCTGCGCAACGCGTAATTTTGAAACGCGGAATCGTTGAAATTCGGAAATGCTGAAAATCGTGACAATCGAAGTTTTGTCCGAGTCGTTCCGGCTTTCAGTGTTTTAGCTTTTCCGCGTTTCAGCTTTTCCCTCCCGTGCCCTGGCCGCTCTACCTCGCGCTTAAACAGCTGTTCCCGACCGGGCGGCGGTTTTCGTTTTTCACCTTCATCTCCATCCTCGGGGTGGCGTTGGGGGTGACGCTCCTGATCGTGTCGATCTCGGTTATGGGCGGGTTTGGCCGCGAGATCCGCAACATGATCGTGAACACCCAAGGGGAGGTGCAGGTGCGCGCCTTTGGGCTGATGAACGATCCGCAGGCGGTGATGCGCGCGGTGAAGGATGTGAAAGGCGTGGTCGCCTCGACGCCCTTCGCGGAGGGCGTGGTGCTGCTCCAATACGAGAACAAACCCGCGTTCCCCGCCATCCAAGGCGTGGACATGGAGCGGGTGGAGGGCGTGGTGCCGCTGGCGAAATACGTGCAGCCGGCGGGGGCCTTTGACCAACTCGACGACGATCGCGTGATCCTGAGCACACAGCTGGCGCGCACCCTCGGGGTGCGGCTCGGCGACAAGGTATCGGTGTATTCGCCGCTGCTCTTGGAGAAGCTCAAGGCCGATGAAATTTTGATTCCGCGCGAGCTGGAGGTCTGCGGCATCTTCGAGATTGGGCACCAGCAGCTCGACAGCAGCGTGGTGATCGTGACCCTGCGCGCGATGCAGGAGCTCTATGGCCTCGGGCGCGCGGTGCACGGCGTGAACGTGAAGATCGCCGACGGCGCGGACCCGGATCGGGTGGCGCGCGAGATCAATCGGGTGCTTCCGGTGGACGGCGTGGCGCGCTCGTGGATGGATGCAAACGAGGAGTTTCTCTTCGTGCTCCAGCTCGAGAAGAACATGATCTTTTTCCTCCTGCTTTTCATCATCGTGGTGGCGGCTTTTTCCGTCGCCTCGTCGCTGCTCATCGCGGTGGTGCGCAAGACCCGCGAGATCGGCCTGCTCGGCGCGCTCGGCGCGAGCCCGCGTCAGGTGGCGGCGTGTTTCTGTTATCAGGGTGTGATCATCGGCGTGGGCGGCACGCTGCTCGGGCTGGTGCTCGGGTTTACGGTGGTGCATTTCCGCAACGAGATGGTGGCGGGTTTCACGCGGCTGACCGGAAGCGAGGAGGCCTTGGCGCGCTTTTATCAATTCAGCCAGCTGCCGGCGCATCTCGCCTTCGGTGATCTGGTGTTGATCGTGGGCAGCGCGATCACGGTCTCGACCCTGGCCGGGCTCTTGCCGGCGTGGCGGGCGGCGAAACTCAAACCGGTGGAGGCGTTGCGCGCGGAGTGATCCGCGCTGAATGACCAATGACGAATGACGAATGTCCAATGAATGAGCCGCGGACAACTGGATCGGTTGAGGCGACGTGGCTTTTGCAGGCGACGGGGCTGCACAAGAGTTTCCTTAGCGGCGAGCGCCGGCTGGAGGTTTTGCGCGGGGTGGATCTGGCGGTGACGGCGGGCGAGAGCGTGTCGATCCGCGGCGAGTCGGGCTCGGGCAAATCGACCCTGCTCAACCTGCTCTCCGGACTCGACGCGCCCGACGCGGGCGAGATCCGCTGGGAAGGCGCGCCGACGCTCGCGGCGGAGCGGCGCGGACTGCTGATCGGGCTGGTTTTTCAGTCCTTCTACTTGGTGCCGGAACTCGACGCGCTGGACAACGTGGTCCTGGCGGCGCGACTGCTCGGCAAGGTTGGTGACGCGGACCGCGCGCGGGCGCGGGAGTTGTTGCGTCGGGTGGGGCTGGCGGAGCGGGCGGCGCACGTGCCGGCCAAGCTCTCGGGCGGCGAACGGCAGCGCGTGGCGATCGCGCGGGCTTTGATGAATCGCCCCAAGCTCATCCTTGCCGACGAGCCGACGGGCAACCTCGACGAAGGCAGCGGCGACGCGGTGATAGACCTCTTGCTCGCGCTCTGCGCGGAGGAAGGCTGCGCGCTGGTGCTGGTGACGCACAACGCGGCCCACGCGGCGCGATGCGGGCGCAGGCTTTTTCTGCGTGAAGGCGGGTTTCACACGCTTTAACCACGGCCGCACCAATCCGCTTTTACCATGAACTTTTTTTCCTCCTCCAAACCCAAGGTGAAGTGCGGCGTGGCCGGCGTGGGCTCGCTCGGCCAGCACCACGCGCGCATCTACGCGATCCTGCCGAACGTCGAGTTCATGGGTATTTACGAGGCGAACGACGAGCGCGCGGCGGAGATCTGCGCGCGCCACAACTGTCGTCGCTTTGCCACCATCGAAGAGCTCGGCGAGGCCTGTGACGCGGTGTCGGTGGTGGTGCCGACCGATAGACACGAGCAGGTGGCGCTGCCTTTGCTGGCGCGAAAGACGCATCTGCTAATCGAGAAGCCCATCACCGCCACGCTGGAAGAGGCGGAGCGGGTGCTGGCGGCGGCGCAGGCGCACGATTGCATCGTGCAGGTTGGGCACATCGAGCACTTCAATCCGGTGATGGCGTTTATGGAGAAACACATCGACCGCCCGGGCTACATCACGGCGGAGCGGCTGGCTCCCTATACCCCGCGCGGCACGGAGGTCGGCGTGGTATTGGATTTGATGATACACGATATAGGCATCGTGCTCGCGCTGGCCAAGTCGCCCATTCGCAAGATCGACAGCGTGGGCATCAGCGTGCTCTCGAAGACGGAGGACATCGCCAACGCGCGCATCGAGTTTGAGAGCGGCTGCGTGGCCAATCTCAGCGCCTCGCGCATGAGCCTGAAAAAGAATCGCGAGATCCGGATTTTTCAGGACGACGCCTACCTCTCGCTCGATTTCATGAACCAGAAGGGGCACCTGGTGAAGAAGAGCGACATCGTGACCTACGGTCTGAAGCTCAAGGTCGGTCTGGCCAAAGCGGGCGACGCGAGCTCCATACCGGTTCAGGATATCCCGATCGAGAAGGACGAGCCGCTGAAGCTGGAGCTGATGCACTTCACCGAGGCGGTGGCGGAGCGGAAGCAGCCCAAGGTCGGCGCGGCGCTGGGTAAGACCGCGCTCGAGGTGGCGATCCAGATCACCGAGCAGATCAAGGCGGCGCGGAAATGAAACCCGCGACTGCCGGAGGAGTTTTTGACGCAAAGGACGCGAAGGGTGCGAAGATGAAGAAGTGTGTAGTAAGGGAGGGAGTTCGTCGTGGCTGAGGCGCTGCCTCATTGTTTCGACGCGCCCGTCGGCGGGCGGGTCGATTTGCTGGTCATCGCGGGTGAGCACTCGGGGGACGAGCAGGCGGCGCGGGTAGTGGCGGAGCTGCGTGCGAAGCGGCCCGGGCTCGCGGTGTGCGCGCTGGGCGGCAAGCACCTCGCGGCGGCGGGCGCGCAGTTGTTGCACGACCTCACGGCCTCCTCGGTGGTGGGGTTTGTTGAGGTGCTGAAGAACTACTCCTATTTTAAGGCGACCTTCGACGAGATCGTGCGCTGGGTGGGAGAGCATAGGCCGCGTGCGGTGTGTTTTGTCGATTATCCGGGCATGAATCTACGAATCGCCGCGGCGCTCAACGAACGCGGCTTGGCGGCCAAGGCGGGCGGGCCGGTGAAGTTGTTGTTCTACATCTCGCCGCAAATCTGGGCGTGGAAGGCGGGGCGGCGTTTCAAGATGGCGCGGCATCTCGACGCGCTCGCGTGCATTTTTCCCTTCGAGGTCGGGTGTTATGCGGACACGGATTTGCCGGTGGATTTCGTCGGGCATCCCTTCCTTGCGGACGACTATGCGCCACCGGTGCGGTATGCGGCGGACGCGCCGGTGTTGCTCCTGCCTGGCAGTCGCAAGCAGGCCGTCGGGCGCATCTGGCCGCTGCTCCGCGAGGGGCATGCGGCCTATGGCAAACGCGCGGCGCGGGTGATCTATCCCAGCACGGCGGTGCGCGAGGTGATCGAGGCGGCGGGTGTGCCGGAAGGCGTGGAACTGGTGCCCAACGGTGGCGTGCTCGAGGCCTCGGCGGTGTTGACTTCGAGCGGCACGATGTCGCTCCACTGCGCCATCGCCGGCCTGCCGGGGGCGATCGCCTACCGGGCCAATCCGCTCACTTACTTGATCGGCCGCATGCTGGTGAAGATCCCTTACCTCGGGATCAACAACCTGCTGCTCAAGGAGCCGATGTATCCGGAGTATCTGCAGGGCGCGGCCTCGCCGGCGGCGCTGTCGGCGGAGCTGCGTAGTTGTCTGGAGGATACGCGTCGGCTGGAGCGCACGCGGGCGCAGGCGGAGGCCTTGAAAACAATCCTGCGCCAGCCGGCGGAGGGCACGGCGGCGGACTGGGTGCTGCGGCGCGGCGGGTTTTTATCTTAGCCGCGCCCGGCTTGTTTTCAGTAAAGCCAGTAGCGCTTGGTCTGTTGCTGATAGGCGGCGGCGCGGGCTTCCCAATCGGCCAGGAAGGCGGGCAGGTTCACCTTGGCGCCGTCGGCGCGGAGGGCGTTCCACCAGGCGGTGCTGCCGACGTGGATGTTGAACGAGCGCGACTCCTTGGCTCCGAGTTTCACGAACGGATTGGGCGGATCGTAGCGGCAGGCGAGACGCATGAGCTCGAAGCTGAGCCGGGTGGGCTGCCAGGCATGCCAGTCGATGACGTCGATGTAGAGCCCGCGGATGGGACGGCCTTGGGCGTCGGCACGGGTGATGACCCGGTAGGCCAGTCCGGGAATTTTGAGCGCCTCCAGGTCGGCCTTAATCTGTTCTGGGGAACGGCCCTTGAAGGTGATGGCGCGGAAGGGAAACTCCGGACCGAGGCCGTGTTTGAAGCCGCTGTATTCGCAGCCGAGGCCGGTCATGGCGTAGCCGATCACGGCGGGGAAATCGCGGACGAGCGGGGAGGTGGGCACGAAGCGCAGACCTGTCTCCGGCCAACGCATGGCTCGGTGCCAGCCGCGCATGGGGATGACGGTGAGTTTGCCTTTTGCCCGGATGGCTTCCGGCACGTCGAGCACGCCCGGGGCGCCGGCCGCGAGCCGGGCCAACTCACCCATGGTGAGACCGTGCACATAGGGGATGCGAAATGCTCCGACACCGCTCATCCATTCGCGGTCGAGGTGGGGGCCGTCGACCTTGAGGCCGCCGAGCGGATTGGGGCGGTCGAGCACGATGACCTCCACGCCGTGGGTGAAGCACGAATCCATGGCGTAGCGCATGACGACGTTGAACGTGTAGCTGCGCACGCCGATGTCCTGCAGGTCGATGACCAGGGCATCCAGGCCCTTGAGCTGCGCGGCGGTGGGTTTGCGGTTTTTACCGTGGAGGGAATAGATGGGCAGGCCGGTGGATGGGTGGCGCTCATCCTCGAAATCGAGGCCGGCCTTCACCGTGCCGCTAAAGGCGTGTTCGGGGGCGAAGAGGGCGACGAGCTTCACGCCGGGTGCGCGGTGGAGGATGTCCACGGTGGCGACGCCATGGCGATTTACGCCTGCGGGGTGGGTGAGCAGGCCGATGCGTTTGCCGCGAACGGCGGCGAAGTTGTCGGCGGCAAGCACGTCGATGCCGAGCATGACCGGGCCGGACGCCGGGGTGGGGCGGGCACGGGCGGGCGAGACCGGTGCGGCCGGCGCGGTGGCGGCGGCGACAGTCGGGGCGGGTTCGGGCGCGCGGCTGTTGCTGCAGCCGAAGAGGCCGATGAACAAAAGACCGAGGCCGAGCAGCGGGTGAAAAATACGGCGCATGGGGAAAGCGGGTGAAATCAGGGGAGCGGCGGCCGCGAATCGTCGTGAGGCGTGATGTTGGCGGTCACGGGTTTGCGGGCGGCGTGGTGGCGGGCGGCGGGCATGATCAATTTGCGCCAGATCAAGTCGAGCAGGGCGCCAAATGTGGCTCCGACAATCAGGCCCCCAATCACGAGGCCGTTGAAAAGGTAGGTGAGGTTGTCGACGTTGAATTGGCTGGCGAGATCGCCCAGCCAGTTGCCGATCAGTTCCTGTCCCGGCTCGGGTGATACGGCCGCGGGCGGGTGGGGAATCGAAGCGCTGTCTTGCAGCGATGGCACCGGGGCGGGCGGCACCGCCTCGGCGGGGCCCCAGCCGCTGTGGTGAAGCACGAGGGAGCCGAGTTTGTAGGTGCCGTAATAGATCGGCCCCATCGTCACGGGGTTGGTGATGAACTGAAGCCCGCCCGCGATCATGAAGTTCGTGCGCAGTAGAAGGCAGAGCACGAAGGCGACGGGGAGCTGGACGCCGACTGCGGGCATGAAGCTGAGTATGCTGCCGGCGTAGAAAGCGGATCTGAGCTGCTCGTAGCGAAACGACCAAAGGTAGCTGCGGGCGCGGGCAAACGCGGCGAAACGACCGACCACCGGATAAGTGTGGAAGCGAGCCCGGCGCGGCATGTAGCGCAGAAACGACTTCAGCCGGCGAATGCGGGCGAAGTGCAGCAGGCGTTGGCGATGGTGTTCGTGGTCGGTCATCTGGCGAGGGCTCCGGAGGCGCGGTAAACGCGACAAGTGCGCTTGCGAGCGACTAGCGGAGTGGGGGCGCGGACGATTGCAAACTCCTCTGTGGGCAAATTTGAGGGCGCCGCCGGACTTTGCTTAACTCGCACGGGCTTGGCGCAGGGCCAGCCAGACCACGGCGGCCGCGATCAGGTCGATGGAGGCGACGGCGATGCGGAGCGGAATCGGGATGGGCAGGGGCAGCGCTGCCACCAGGGCGGCGGCGGTGAGCAGAGCCCAGAAGGCGATACGCAAGTTGCGTAGTTTGATGTCTTGCCTGGAAATCATGGATGTGGGCCGAACTCAGGGGGCAAGGGGCAGGCGCAGGCGCATGGTGGTGCCGCCCGGACCGGTGGAGTGAAGGGTGATGTCGCCGTGGTGCGAGAGGAGGATGCGTTTGGCGATGGCCAGGCCGAGGCCGGTGCCGTCGGCGCGGCCGGAGAGGAAACTGTCGAAGATGTGGGCGGCGAGTTCGGGCGGCACGCCGCGGCCGGTGTCGACCACATCGATGACGACCTGGCGGCCGCCCTCATGCGATTCCACGCCGACGCGCACGGCGATGGAGCCGCCTTGGTCCATGGCCTGGGTGGCGTTGAGCAGGAGGTTGAGCAGGACTTGTTGGAACTGGCCCTTGTGGACATCGACGTGGATGGGCTGGGCGGGCGGTTGGAACTCGAGCCGGATCTTGCTCTGGGCGAGCTTGAGCCGGATGAGCACGAGGGTGTCGCCGATGAGCTCGGCGACGTTCCAGCGCGAGTGCATGGACGAGGGCGCCTTGGCGAATTGCAGCACGCGCGAGACGATGGCCTCCAGTTGGTCGAGTTTTTCGCCTATGACGCGCACGTCGGTGCGACGGGGGTCGTCCTCGGGGAAGTCGAGGCCGAGGTAGCCGTATAGCAGTTTGATGACGGTGAGCGGATTGCGGATCTCGTGGGCGATCTCGGCGGCGAGCAGGCCCAAGGTGGTGAGCTGCTCGTTTTTGCGGAGCATGTCCTCGCTCTGGAAAACGCGGGTGTAGACAGACGTTTCTCGTCGTTGTTGAAGCGGTGGGGGTGGTCGGTGAAGACGCAGAGCACGCCGATGGCCTCGTTGTCCCAGAACATGGGCATGGCGAGCAGGGAGCGCAGGGCGGGGTGGCGCGGCAGGTCCACCACGTCGAGAAACTCGGGCGAGCGGATGTTGGGGAACTCGAGGTGGCGACGCGTGCTCAGGGTGGCGGCGACGAGGCAATTTTCGACGGGCAGGTCACCATCGGGCGGCGACGTCTCTGGCAGGCCGGCTAGGGAGACGGCGCGGAGCTGGCGGCGCGAGGGGTTGTATTCAAAAAGCAAGGACGCCCTGCAGGAGAGAAGCCGCAGGGTGTCGCGGGTGATGGCGTCGTGCAGTTCCTGGCGCTCGAGCTTGGTGACGAGCGTGAGGCCGGCGTTGACAAGGTTCTCGAGTTGGGAGGCCTTGCCGCGCAGGTGCTGGAGCTGCCAGAGGCGCAGCAGCACGGCGGTTACCTCCTCGGCCAGCACGGTGATGGAGGCGAGGTGATCGGGGCCGAAGCCGTGGACGGTGTCGCTGTCGAGATTGATGACGCCGAGGATCTGGCCGTTGGCGGGGATGAGCGGGGCGGTGAGTTCGGCGCGGACGGCGGGGCGGACGGGGATGTAGCGTGGATCGGCCCGGACATCGGGCACGAGCTGGGGGCGGCCGTGAAAGGCGACCCAGCCGGTGATACCCTGGCCTGGGCGGAGCGCGACCTCGTCGATGTCGGCGGGCATGCCCTGGTGGACCTCGACCTCGAGTTTACCCGTGTCGGGATTCAGCAGGGAAATGGAGCCCGAGGAGGCGCCGAAGTGGGCGATGGCGAGGCGCAGGATCTCGGTCATGGCCGCCCGCGGGTGATCGGCGGTGCTGGCGAGGCGGCAGACGGCGTGGAGCAGGACGGCGTCGGCGCCGGCCGACGGTCCTGCGGGAACGGGCGGAGCGGGAGGCGGGGGAGGCGTGGAGTCCACGTCCGGATGGTGGGCGAGGCGCGCCGGGGCGGTAAAGGCCGGGTTGTCGGTCAGGCCGGATTAGCCGGCATCGGGTGGGCCTCGATGAGTTCCTCGAGGGTTTTCTGGAAAAATTCGCCGCGCTGGATCTCGTTCAAGCGTTCGTCGTAGGAGAGAACGATGGGATCGATATCCGTGAGGGTGGGGCCGGTGGGGTCGCCGCCGTGATCGTCGTCGAGGCGTTTGAAATCGGCCAGCGTGGTGCGGTTGAGCGGGCGCGCGGGCTGGAAGCGCAGGTCGTTTTCCTGGTCTCCGGGCTTGGCCGGCACGGGGGTAAGGAGGCGCATGGTGACGAGGCGGTTGAGGCACTCGTTGAGGATCTGGGTGGGCACGCCGAGCTCGGCGCCAAGCTGGCTGGCGGTGCAGGGCGGCTGACAATCGCGGAAGCGGCGCCCGACGCGCAGGAGGACGCTGAGCGAGAGTCGCTCGCGCATGGACTCGGCCAAG
>JALOTV010000152.1 GCA_025457685.1 Opitutaceae bacterium | reverse complement strand
TCGGAGCCGAGTTTGGCGGCGGTGACGGCGGCATCCGCAAGATCGATGGTGGCGACGGAGCTGTTGGCGATCTTGGCGGAGGTGATGGAGCTGTCGGCGAGGTCTTCGGCGACGATGGAGAGGTTGGTGATCTTGGCGGAGGTGATGGCGTTGTCGGCCAGTTTCACGCCGGTGATCGCGTTGTTGGCGATCATGGTGGCGGAGGAGAGGGCGTTGTCGGCCAGGCCCTCGGCGATGCGGGAGCGGAAGGCGAAGGGGGTGGCGACGATCTGCTGGCGGGGGGAGATCTCGATGTCGTTGAGGGCGTCGTTGTCGTTGCCGTTGTCCACCGTGATGCCGAGGTAGCGCTGGGCGCCGAGGAAGGCGGCGTCGAGGGCGAGGCGGGGTTCGGTGCCGACGGGATCGCCGACGCCGAGGAGAACGCTAAACTCGCCGTCGGCGATGGTGACGGTCTGTCTTTCGGAGTGGAGGATGGTGGTGGAGGTCGGGCCGCTGTAGATGCGGAAGATGACCTGGCGGTTCACCGGGGTGCCCAGGCCGAGGAGGGTGCCGGCGGCGGTGGTGACCCTGCCTTGGTAACTGATGTTCAGGGGGACGGCGGACTGGGCGAAACCGGTGGCGGGAAGCGCGAGCGCGGAGAGCAGGCCAAGGGCGAGGAGGGTGCGTTTCATTTTGAAAAGGTGAGGGGGGCGTGAAGCGGAGAGCGGGAGCGATGGTTAGTTGAGGGTGATGGAGCCGCTTTCATCGATGCGGCGGAGGAGAAAGGTGCCGGAGAGCTCGATGTCGTCTCGACGGGTATTGGTGGCGGGGTCGGTATAAGACATCAGGCCGCGCACGCTTTCGGTGTAGGTGCCCCCGAGCACGGTGGTGCCCCAGCCGAGGGCATCCGCGCCGGCGACCGGAGTGGGGGAAAAGGTGAAGGAGCAGGTTCGGGTGACCGTATAGCTCTCGACGCCGGCGGGGAGGGGATTGCCGCGGGCATCCTTGTTGTCGTGATCCGGATGGTAGGCGTGGACGAAGGGGTTGGTGCGGTCGTTGAAGGGTAGCGTCACGGTGCGCACCAGGGTGGCGCCAAGCGCGACCGAGCCGCTTCCCGCGGTGATGGGCACATCGAGAGGGAGGTGGGCGGCGCTGATGCGGATGGCATCACTCACGGCGGAAGGGAGCAGGGCGGACTCGAGGGTGGTCAGTCCAAGGGTGGTCGGCGCGGAGGCGAGTTTGCCGAGATAAACCTGGGGAAGGAGTCGGGCTACGCCGGCGTTGTCCACGTGCAAGAGAACACGGAGGGGGAAAGGGCGTGCGACCGAGCGGGTGCCGGTGGCGCCGGGGGCGCGGCTGGTGACCTCGGTGACGGCGACGTCGCCAACCCAGAGGCCGGCAAGGGAGCTGACGCGAGCGCTGACGGGGAGGGAAATATCGATCAGGTTGGCGCTGTCGGTGAAACGAAGCAGGGAAGCGTAGAAGGTATTGCCGGCGCCGGTGAGGAGGGCGCGGTCAGGGGTGAAATTCAGCTCGATGGCGGACTGTGGGCCGATGACCTCGTTGAAACCGGTGGCGAGAGGCGTCTCAACATGGGTGGCGGTGGGGGCGTGAAAAGTGCGACGCTTGAGGGGGACGGGGCCGGTGACGGGTTCCTGTCCAATGGGGGCGGAGGCGGAAGGGACGGGTGCGACGGTGAGCGTCACGGGCGCGGAGGTGCGGTTGCGCACGCGCACGGTCACGAGGGTGCCGGAGCGGCCGAAAAGCAGGCCGTCGGGATTGGACGGGGTGATCTCCAGCGGGGCGTAGAAGTTGCCCACCACGGCGGAATCGAACCAGTAGGCGCGGGTGCGGTCGAGGCGCTCGAGGGCAGGGGAGAAGATCTGGACGGGGTTGGCCGGGCCGAGGGGGCCGCCGTTGTATCTGAAGATTTTCGAGCTGGGTGAGACGGCGACCGGAAAGGTGGAGAAGTAGGTGGTGAAAAGCGGAAAGACGCCGGCGTTGGAAAAAGTGGGGAATCCGAGAAGGTTGGCGCCGTTGCGCACCCAGGTGGCGCGCGGGGGCAGGGCTTTTTGGGCGATGGGCACCGAGTAGGTGGTGGACGCCGCGCCGGAGCACTCGACCAGATAGGCGGTCTGACCCGAGAGGGTGAAGAGGGTGCTGGCGGCCGGAGCCCCGCGCGTCCAGACGCTCCATTCGGCGGTGCCGGCGCTGGGAATAAGGGGCGAGGCGGAGAATTCGGTCTGGGTGGGATTGGGGTTCCACCGCCAGATGGAAATTATCCCGGGGTGAGCCGCGAGCAGCGTATCAATGTCGGTGTGGGAGGCGTCGCCGTGGAGGTAGATGGCGTTCCATCCGCCGCGCAGGGTGTAGGTGGTGGTCTGCCACTGGGCGTGGAGGGAAACGGGCGCCAGGGCGAGAAGCGCGCCGGCCGCAAAAAGGAGGATGGACCGGAATGTCATCGGACGGTGAGGCGGTAAAAATTGTTACCGCCCGGGAGGGGCGTGGTGTAGGCGGGGGTGATGGCGACGTCGGAAGCGCGGAAAAAGGTATCGCGTGGTCCGTTTGGCGTGGTCCCGAAAGGAACGGCCTTCCAGGTGACGAGATCGGTGCTTTGCTCGATGGTGTAAACTTTGCCGGTGATGGTGAAGAACTCGAAGTCCGCGCGAGTGGGGGAGAGCGCCTTGACGACAAGTTCGAAGCGCTCGGTGGCGTCGCCCGCGAAGGTGCCGGCCACGTATTCCTGGAAGTTGGTCTGGCCGTCGCCGTCGAGGTCGCCGTTTTTATCCACACGGGCGAGATTCCAGCCGGGCGAGCCGGGGTATTCCCCGAGCTGATACAGCTGCCATTGTTCCCAGGCGTCGGGCAGACCGTCGCGATCGGTGTCCACGCCGAGGTTGAGGTCCAGGCGCACACGCTCGCCGCCGACGCCGGCGCGGAGGTTGCCGGCGACCTCGATGGGGTAGAAAAGCTCTCCATTCAGGGAAACGGCGAGGGAGAACAGGCCCTGGGCGGGGACGGCTTTTTCCGTGTAGGCGCGACTGCCGGTGCGGCCGGCGTCGATACGGATGGGTAAAAAGTAATTGTGCTCGTGGCGGAGGGCGTTTAGCACAGGAGCCCGCCCCAGTTCCTCGTTGTCACGCAGGAGGATGATATCCGCGTTGTCCACGGCGAGCGTCGCTCCCGTCTGATCGCGAACGAGGCCATACAGCGTGTAATAAGGCGCGGGTGGGAAGGCTGGCAAGGTGCCGGCCCAACCAAAGGCAAACAGAACACAGGCTTTGCGGCACAAACGGAGGTTCAAAGGGGAGAGGGGTTGAAGTGAAGCTGGGTCACGACGTTTGCCGTAGGGATTTTTTACGGTGAAAATACTGATGATAAATTAATTGGCTGAATCGGGAATGGTGGGCCTCAGGAAACCCAAGGCTGGCAATGACTAGGGGTGAGCATATTTACGGCCAATTTATGAATGTTCTCCGATAGCTATGCCGGATTTGGCAACTAAGTTGTAAATAATAATCGCGCGTATTTTGGCGTCCCGAAGCTGTCGTAGCCTTCGGGGTTTGAATCCCACTCGGGCGCGGTTGAGGCACGTCACCGCGCTTGTTTTCAGCCGCCGCGAATGGGTTTTCGGCTTGGCGGATTTTGCCCTGAATCGGGCTGGGCGGCCTCGGGGGCGATCCCGTGATCAAGCGGATCTTGGCCGCGCGGGACTCTGACGCGCTGGCGATCCGGGGAAGGTAATCAGAATAGAACCGTGGCGCTGATCGAGCCGAAGACCTGGCTGTCGCGCTGGCCCTCGAACTCCTTGGTGCGGAAGGCCTGGGCGTATCGGATTTGCAAATACGGGGTGGCGAAGCCGATGCCGGCGTAGAGGTCGGCCACGAGCGGCTCCTTGTCGATGGACGGGCTGTCCTTGAAGGTGTTGCCGTCGAGGGTGATGTCGCGGGCGACGGCGCGGGCGTCGAAGGCGCCGAAAAGGAACACGCCCGGCCGGGGGCGGCCCTCGGCGGCGGAATCGCCGGAGGGGCGGATGAGGTTGCTGCCGAAGTCGGCGGGCAGGCGCCAGCCGGCGCGGAGCTCGGCGCCGGCGTTGGCGTAGGTGAATACGTTGCCCAGCGAGAGTCCGGCGTGGGGGATGAAGTCGGCGCCCCAGCCGTCGCGGGCGGAGGCGGTCGAGTAGCGGTGGCGCCGCTCATAGACGAGGTTCACGCCGGGCTCGTCGCGCAGCTGGTGTTTCCAGCCGTTGGCGCGGGCGACGTTGATGATGTCGTGGAAGCCGTTCTGAAACTCCTCGCCGAGGGCGGACGGGCCGACGACGCCGAGATTGAGCTCGAAGATGTCGAGCCGGGCGTAGGCGCGGGCCTCGTCGGCGGGGCGGATGACGTGGACGGCCACGCCGGCGTAGAGCCAACCGGCGTAGGGGCGGTCGTCGGGCTGGAAGGCGGTGGTCTCGGTGTCCACCGGGGTGTAGATGTTCTGGCCGAAGGAGAGACCCGCGCGGTAGGCGAGGCCTTCGGGCACGAGCGAGCCGAGGGCGCGGGCGAAGAGGCGGGCGGGCGCGGCGACGCTGTCGTCCCGCAGGTCGGCGAGGTTGCCCGAGAGGTAGGAGAACTTGAGGCCGTTGGTGTAGGCCTGGTCGGTGCCGGCGAAGTATTTGTCGTTCTCGGTGTAGGCGGTGAAGGAGCCGCCGGAGCGGTCGGCGGGCGCGGCGGGTGTGGTGGCTCCGGGCTCGGTCTCGGCGTGGGCGGCGGCGAACGACAGGGCGGCGAGAGCGGATGCGCGGGCGAATGTAGTCAGAAGATGGATACGCATGGCGGGCGGGTTCAGGCGGAGCGTTGCCAGCGGCCGTAGATGCCGCAGGGGAGGACGGTGGCGCCGGAGTCGGCCTGGACGGGGAGGCCGACCTCGCCGGCGGTGATGACGCCGTCGCCGCGCGGGCCGAGGAGGGCGTGGAGCAGGTTGGCGACCACGGTGGGAGAGAGGCGGGCGGTGTAGGCGTTGATGAGAAAAAACAGCGGCTCGGGGGCGAGGACCTCGCGGCACTCGCGCAGCAGTTCCCAGAGGCTGTCCTCGAGTTTCCACATCTCGCCTCCGGTGCCGCGTCCGTAGGTGGGCGGGTCCATGATGACGGCGTCGTAGCGGCGGCCGCGCTTGATCTCGCGGCGCACGAATTTGAGGCAGTCGTCCACGATGTAGCGCACGGGGGCCTCGGCGAGGCCGGAGAGGGCGGCGTTTTCCTTGCACCACTTGACCATGCCCTCGGAGGCGTCCACGTGGGTGACGCTGGCGCCGGCCTTGGCGGCGGCGCAGGTGGCGGCGCCGGTGTAGCCGAAAAGGTTGAGCACGTTGACTTCGCGGCCGGCGGCGCGGGCCTGCTTGATCAACGCGGAGGACCACTCCCAGTTGACCGCTTGTTCGGGGAAGAGGCCGGTGTGCTTGAAGCTGGTCGGCTGGATGCGGAAGGTGAGGCCGAGGCGCTCGTAGCCGATGGTCCAGTGCTCGGGGGGCTGCTTGCGAAATTCCCAGCGGCCGCCGCCCTCGCTGCTGCGGTGGTAGAAGCCGTCCCAGCCGCGCCACTCCGGGCCGTCGGCCTTGGGCCAGATGACCTGGGGATCGGGGCGCACGAGGTTAACGCGGCCCCAGCGCTCCTGCTTCATGCCGAAGCCGCAGTGGAGGAGCTGGTAGTCGCGCCAGCCGTCGGCCAGCAGCAGGGGGGAGCGTTGGATGGAGGATGCGGACACGGGATGGCAGCGAAGGGGCGGGCGGCGGGGGTTGTCGAGCGCGGCCTGCCGGAGCTTTGCGCGACGGGCGGGCATCGGTGCGCGGGTTTGACAGCGCCGGCGGGCAAGGTTGTCTCGGCGGCCCATGTCCACCCAACCCTCCACCCTCTGCCGCCTGCTGGCGGCCCTCGCCCTCGGCGTCGCCTGCGCGCAAGCCGATGTTGTCGAAACCAAAAACGGCGCCCGCCTGACCGGCACGGTGACCAAAGTCGACGGCGGCTTCATCACCCTCGCGACCGATTACGCCGGCACGATCACCATCAAGCAGTCCGAGGTGGTGAAGTTTGAGACGGAGAAGCCGCTGTTCATCCGTCTGGCCGGAGGCACCACGATGGAGGGCACGGTCACGGCCACGCCCGATGGGCAGATCTCGGTGAAGGGCGCCGACGGCACGATCAACACCACGGTGGACAAGGTCGCCACGACCTGGGCCCCCGGCGAGACCGATCCGGCGGTGGCGCAGCTGATGCGCAAGTGGCGCTACGAGGCGAATTTCGACGTGTCAGGCAAGACGGGCAACAGCGAGCAGCTCGGCTACGGCGGCGGAGCCAAGGCCACCTTGGCGAGCCCCGAGGACACCCTGATTTTCTACACCAACTTCGCCTATCAGCGCACCAACGGCGTGAAGTCCGAGGACAAGCTGGCGGTCGGCGTCGACTACTCGAGCTACCTGTCCGAGCGCGTGACCTGGTATGGTCGCGACGAGGGCGGCTACGACAACGTGAAGGACATCTCGTTCTACAATGTGGCGGCGGCGGGTCTGGGTTATGATTTCATCAAGAATCCGCCCAAGCAGAAGCTCACCGGCCGTTTCGGTCTTTCGTATCGGTTTGAGGACTACGGCGCCGCCACCACCGAGGATGTGCGCAGCGCGGGTCTCGACCTGGGCCTGAACCACCAGTATCGCTTCGAGACGGCGACGATGAACAACAACATCACCTACGTGCCGTCCTTCGAGGATTTCGGCAACTACCGCGCCCTGCACGACTCCAACCTGGAGTTCCCCCTGGCCGGCAGCTGGAAGTTCCGCGTCGGCGTGAACAACGACTACACCAGCCAGCCCGGCGCCGGCGTGGAGAAGCTCGACACGACCTACTACGGCAAGTTCGTGCTGAATTGGGAATAAGCCGCGGCCGCGGCTGTCGGTCGCGCAGATCGCACCTTTCGGGCCCGTCGCGAGCTTTCGCGGCGGGCTTTTTTGTGCCTGCATGGGGCGCATGAACGATCTGCTCCGCATCGCGGTGTTTTCCGACACGCACGACCGCTACCCCCGCGATCTGCCGGCGCGTTTGCAAGGGGCCGACGAGCTCTGGCACCTCGGCGACGTGTGCGAGCCGGCCACGCTGGTGGAGTTCGAGCAGCTCGGGGCGCCGCTCACCGTGGTGCGGGGCAACAACGACTGGCACCCGGCCTGGCCGCTCGCGCTCGGGTTGGAGCGCAGAGGCAGGCGCTTTCATCTGGAGCACATCGCGCCCCGGCGGGCGCCGAAGGGCGCCGAGTTTGTCCTCTTCGGCCACACCCACGTGCCGGAGGATGCGCAGGACACGGCGGGCGTGCGCTGGCTGAATCCCGGCTGCATCACCCGCCCCCGCGCGGTGGTGCGGAGTTTCGCATGGCTGGAGATCACGCCCGAGGGCGGGGTGAGCTGGCAACCGGTGGCGCTGTGAGCGCGTCCGGCCTTTCGCCAACAAAAAACCCTCCCGAGCAGTTGGGAGGGTTTTAAATTGGGTGCAGGGGTTGGATTTGAACCAACGACCTTCAGGTTATGAGCCTGACGAGCTACCAGGCTGCTCCACCCTGCAACAAGTGAGGAAGCGGGACCGT
>JALOTV010000151.1 GCA_025457685.1 Opitutaceae bacterium | reverse complement strand
GTCACCCACGTGATCAACTACGACATCCCCGGCACGCCCGACGACTACGTGCACCGCATCGGCCGCACCGGCCGCGCCGCCGCCGAGGGCGACGCCTTCACCCTCGTCACGCCCGACCAGACCGGCGAAGTGCGTGCGATCGAGAAATTCATCAAGGCCACCATCCCGCAGCTCCAGATGGAGGGCTTCGACTACAAGGCCAAGGCCCCCGTCCCCGCGCCCGGCCAGGGCCAGGGTCCGCGCGAGCAACGCCACCGCGATCCCCGCACCGTGCGCGGCGGAGACCGCTCGCGCGCCTCCGAGCCCGCCCGCCACCACGGCCACCGGCCCGACGGTCGCCCGACCTCCGGCCAGCCGCAACGCGCCGAGCACCGCCACGGCGGCCGCGACGACGTCTCGCCCCGCGCCCCCCTCCCCGGCACCACCGGCGGCAAGGGCAGCGGCGGCCAGCAGCGCGACAAGGACCGCGCGCCGAATCCCTTCGTGCAAAAGGGCCGCCCCGGCGCCCACTGGCAGACCCGCACCGGCCGTCGCTGATTCCATCCGCCCACGTTCACTTCCCCGCTCCTCGTCATGCTCCGTCGCCACCTGCTCCGCCTCGCCCTCGCCACCGCGCTCGTCGCCGCCTTCACCGGCTGCGGCACGCCGTCCGCGCCCATCCCCTCGCGCTCGGTCAAGGCGGGCAAGAAACCCGACTCGGTCGCGCCCGACCAACTGCGCGCCTGGACCGACGACACGCCCGCCAAACGGGCCCTGGCCGACTTCATCACCCGCACCACCACGCGCGAATCCGCCGACTACATCCCGCCCGCCGAGCGCCTCGCCGCCGTCTCCGCCGACCTTCTGCAACCCGCCGCGCCCGCCCTGCTGCCCGAACCCCTGCGCGAGGCCGTCGCCGCGCTGCGCGGCGCGGGCTACCGGGTGGTCTTCGTGAGCGACGGGGATCCTTCCGCCCTGCGCGCCGCAGCCCGCGCCGGCGGCGACATTCCCGCCGGAGAAATCGTCGGCGCGTATCCGCCCGCCGACTACGTGGTGCGGGAGGGCCGCCCCGCCATCGTGCCCCGCGCCGAGGCCGCGCCCGTCGCCAAGCCGGTCGTGCTCCATCAGGCCCTCGGCCTCCGCCCCGTGATCGCGTTTGGCCGCACCGCCGCCGATCAGGCGCTGCTGGAATACGCCACCCTGGCCAACCCGCGCCCCAGTCTGGCTCTCGTGGTCGGCCGTCCCGCCACGGCCGCCCTCGCCGCCCAGGCGGCCCGCTCCGGCTGGCTGCAGGTGGATCCCGCGACCGACTGGGAACAAAACCGGCGCTGAGCCGCTCTGTTCCTCGTCACCTTCCTAGTCCCAACCACCATGCTCTCCACTCCGCTCTCCCGCCTGCGCCTGATCGGCCTGCTCGAAGGCGCGTCGTTCCTCGTGCTGCTTTTCATCGCGATGCCGCTGAAATACGCCGCCGACCAGCCGCTGGCGGTGCGCTACGTGGGCATGGCGCACGGGATTTTGTTCATGCTCTACCTGCTCGCCATCGTGCCGGTGGCGCTCGACCACAAGTGGAGCTGGAAAACCTGCGCGCTGGC
Organism: Opitutaceae bacterium; assembly: GCA_025457685.1. Taxonomy (GTDB): domain Bacteria; phylum Verrucomicrobiota; class Verrucomicrobiia; order Opitutales; family Opitutaceae; genus IMCC26134_A. The sequence goes on along the minus strand of JALOTV010000151.1, from coordinate 6,019 downwards.
GGTCCTCGCCAGCATCCTGCCGGCGGGGCCCTTCGTTTTCGACGCCAAGGTGCTGAAACCGCTCGAGCCGGCGCGCCAAGGTTGACGCCCGCGCGCGACGCGTCGAAGTTCCCCGCCTCCGCACACGCCTCCGTGGTGGAATTGGTAGACGCACGGGACTTAAAATCCCTTGTCCGCAAGGACGTGCCGGTTCGAGTCCGGCCGGGGGCACCAACGCGGCGGCGAAACCGCTGAAAACAAAAAGCCGCCGACCCACAGGTCGACGGCTTGTTCACTTGTTGGCGCGAAGAGCTTTTGGGCGTCTGGCTTTAGTCCACGCGCCAGCTGGCTCAGCCGGACTCATGCAGTTGGGCAGCGGAGCAACGGGGTGGAGTGGCGAGCAGATTTCGGTGCGGACCGAGCGAAGGAATACTCGGAGAGTATTTCGAGCCGAGGGCCCCACCGAAAGGTGCCGCCAATTCATCTCGCTGCGACCCGAACAACTGCATGAGTTCGGCTCAGGCGCGACGGCGACGACGATTTAGCGCGAGGCCGAGACCGGCGAGACCGGCGAGGGCCGCGGCGGCGGAGGGCTCGGGGATGGGCGCGCCGACCAGACCGTTGGCCTGGACGTTGTCGAAGGTAAACTCGCCGACCGAGACGCGCGCCACCAAGGTGTTCACGCCGCCGTAGAACGCGGAGGGCAGGTCCACCGTGTAGGCCAGGTAATCGCCGGCAGGGATGGTGCTGGTGGCGAACACCGAGCCATTGAACAACCACTGCACCGAGCCACCGGTGACGGAGGACGCGGCGAAGCTGAAGTTGGGCAGGTTGCCATTTGCGGAGGGCACGAAGTCGGAGAACCCGGTCATATCGACCACGATCGCGAGATCGCGCGACACGGTGTTCAGATCGACGCCAAGACCGAAGTCGTTCGGGTCCGAAAACTGGTCGCTGATCGTGCGACCAAACACCGACGAACCCAGCACCGAGGTGCCGGCCAGGCTGGTGTTCACGCTGCGGGAGCCGCGCAAAGCCTGGATCTCCGCGTTGAACGAGGCGTCAAAGGCCGACGAGCCGTTGGTGCCGTTCCAGTAGATGACACCGGTGCCGGCGTTGACCGGGGTGACGCCGTCCACCTGGTCCTGCGGGCTGACCGGGGAAAACGCGCGCGACTCCGAGTAGTTGGCGGGAATGGACGCGCCATCGACGTCCTGGGTGACCGCCGTGGTGGACCAGCCTTCGAAAGTGAACTGGCCAAAGTCCCAACCCGCGACGAGCTGGACCTGGGCGGTGGAGACGGAAGCGGTCGCGAGCGAGGCGGCGACGGCGAGCAGAGGAATGTGTTTTTTCATGACGGAAAAAGAAAGGAATTCGGGAAACGGAAACCTGGCCGGCGCGTGGCGCCGGCCAGGGTGGGAATCAACCATGCGGGCTCGGGCGCGGCTCAGAGGTCGGCGCCGGTGCTGACGAGGATGCCGCGGAGGTTCAGCGCGGTCCAACCGGTGGTCCAGAGGCTGCCGTTCGTGGCGGGGAACGCGCCACGGTAGGTGACGGTGTTCATCCCAGCGGGCACGGCGGCGACGGTGCCGATGGCGGCGGGCGAGCCGCCCGCACCGGAGCGCAGGGGCACGGGGTTGATGCCTTTGGCCACTGCGTGATTGAAGGCGCGGAAGCCCGGGTTGGCGGTGCTGTTGGAGGTGTTGCCCACCGGGGTGTTGGCGAACATGTCGAAGCCGGAGAAGGTGCCGCCGGCGGCGGTGTTGCCGTTGACCGTCACGCTCTTGAAGACGAGCTCGCCGGCGAGGGCGCGGCTCTGGGCGCTGTTGAAGGAGGACTCACCCGTGGCGCTGGCGGCGATGGTCACGCCGGTGGCGGCACCGGTGACGATGCCGTTCAGCACCTCGCCACCGTAGCCGGAGCGGGGGTTGAGGCCGATGCCGGCGCCGCGGTTGACCACGGTGAAGTTGGAGACCACGCCGTATTGGAGGGGCTTGAAGTTGGCGGTCACGCGATTGGCGGCCTCGTCGTCGCCGTCCCACTCGCCGCCGCGGTCGCCATAGCCAAGACCCTGGAGGGTGAACACGAACTGGGCGGAGCCGGTCCAGCCGTGGTCGAGGTCGAAACCATCGTCATCGGCGTAGTTGATATTCAAATACTTCATGTTGACGGTGCCGCCGAAGACTTCCACGCCGTCGTCCGAGTTGCAGTAGATGTCGATGTTGTTGATCGTGGTGCCCGCGCCGACGCCGCCGAGGGTAAGGCCGTTGATCTCGTTGTTGGTGCCGATGATCGCGCCGCCGTGGCGGATGGACCAGTAGGCCATAGAACCGGAGCTATCGAGGGGGAAGTCGCCGCCGTAGATGGTGTCGGCCGTCTCGGGCAGACCCTCGATGTAGGCAAAGCCCTCTTCGGGCGCAGCGGAAGGGGCCTGGTTGGCCACGTTGATCGGGGCCTTGCCGAGCACGATCACGCCGCCGTTCAGGGAGAACATCTTCAGCGTGGCGCTGGTGCCGGCGTAGGTCGCGGGCAGGGGCGCGGTCTTGGGATTCGCGTCGAGGAAGGTGCCGTTGGTGACGGCGCCGGCGGAGATCGTAGCGCGAGTGGCGTTGACCGGGTTGGTCAGGCCGCCGAGGGGACGACCGCTGCCGTCATTGAGCGCGGCGGTGGTGAAGATGATGGGGTTGGAGGAGGTGCCGACCGCGTTGATCTTGCCGGAGCGGGTGATGACCAGGGTGCCGGGGTTGAAGCCGACGCCCTTGGGCTGGCCGCGGATCACGGTGCCGGGCTGGATGGTGAGGGTGGCGCCGCCGCGCACGAGGGTGATGCCTTCGAGCACATATTCGTTGTTCGAGGTCCAGGTGGTGTTCGTGGTGATGTCGCTGGTGACATGCACGAGGGCCGCCGAAAGGGAGGCGTAGCTGACGGCGAGAAGGCCGAAGAGCTTCAGGAGTTTGTTGGTCATGGTGTGTTGCGATGGAAACGCCGGACGACTTCCGCCCGGCCGCCCCACTCTGCGGTGCCGAAGTCACGGTTTCGCGACTCGGGGGTTTCGTTTCGGTGACAATTCGGCCCCGGTTTGCCGCCTCGCTTCGCGGCGCATTTCGACAAAAAACCCCGGCCTGAAAAAGGCCGGGGCGAGCAGGTCGGGTGGAGCGCCGATGCGACTCAGAACTTCTTCGCGAGCGAGACCGAGAATTCCCGGCCGGAACGGTAGCTGACACGCGAGGCGCCCGCGCCCGGACCCTCGGGATCGTAGATCAACCCGCGCTCGGGATCGGTGAGGTTCTTGGCCTGCAAGCGCACCGACCAGCCGTCGCCGAATTTCTTGTTCACGCCAAAATCCAGCCGGTCGTAGCTGCGCTCGTAGGAATCATAGAAAAAGGACGAGGGACTGGCCGAGCCCGTGACGCTCAAGACCTCGCTGATGCGGAAGTAGGAGAGAACAAATTCGGTCTGCCACGCGGGCAGCGCCCAGGTGAGGTCGAGGTTGGCGATCCACTCGGGCTGGTCGAAAAGACGACGCGTGGTCTCCAACTCGGGGCGGCGTTCTGCAGGCAGACGGTTGTAGATCGACTGGATGCTCGCGGCCGTGCGCGGATCGATGGGCACCTCCGCGTCGATGCGCGTGTAGTTGCCGGACAAGGTCACGTTTTCCAGAGGCTCACCGAGAAAGCCGAGATTCTTGCGCGCCTCGATTTCAAAGCCGCGCAGATCGGCCTCGCCGGGATTGTTGTTCCAAGTCTCGACCAGCCCCTCGGTGGTGTTGAAGACGACCTTCTCGATGGGGCGGTCGATTTTCTTCCCGAAGATGCTGGCCGCCACCATGTCCGCCCCACCCTCGCCAAAGAAACGCTCCACGCGGAGGTCGAGGTTGGTGACGTCCGAGGGCGAGAGCGCCGGGTTGCCGAGCACGAGGTTACCCGTCTCCAGACTCTGCGAAAAGTAGGGCCCCACTTCGCGGAACGACGGGCGGGCGACCGTCTCGGAGTAGCTCGTGCGGATGAAGAGGCGTTCGCGTGGATTCCACGTCAGACCGACGGCGGGCAAGAAATCAGTCTCGTTGATGTCCGTTTCGCGGCGGCCGGGCGTGGTGCCGAGCAGCGAGGCGAAGTTGGTGTAGAAATCGCCCGAGGTCAGGTTGCCAAACTGCCCGGAGCCCGAGGAAAGCAGCTCGAACGATTCCATGCGCACGCCGCCGGCCAGTTTTAAATCCGCCGGCAGCGCGAGGCTCGTCATGGTGTAGAGCGCGTCGATGCCGCGCTCGCCGTTCGCGCCCGAGGTGGTGCTGTTGCTGGGGCCCACGCCGGTCAGGAGATTGTCGAACAGCGGCTGTTCGCTCGGCCCGAAGAAGAGGGTGCTGGGCGAATAGGTCTCCACCCGGCCGTCAAAGGTGCGGTCGGTGCGCTCGATCGCCGCGCCAAACTTCAGCTGCGACTCGCGCTCGGTGAGCAGATCGAACGGCAGGGTGAAGTCCACGCGCGCCGCGTCCTGCTCCTCCTCGGTCTTGCTCCACGCCTGGGAAAGCGGTCGGAGGACGCCGTTGTTGCCGCTGATGAAGTAATCGCCGACCTGCGCCGGTCCGGAGATGGTCAGGCCGGACGGGCCGGGATCGTTGATCACCTGGCCGTAGCCGATCTCGGAAAAAGCGGGCTCGTCCTGGTAAGTGTCGGCCTGCTGGGCGGACCAGTCCATGCGCAGGCCGTTCAGGGCGTTGAAGAGGTGTTCACCCTGCAGCTGGGTGACGGTCAGGTTGCGCTCGCGGTAGGCGATGGAGTCGTTGAACCAAGTGTAATCCCGGGTGCCGTCGTTGTCGGCGTCCGCCAGTTCGTCGGCGGAGGGCGGCCCCACCTCGCTCTGGCGCTCCACCGTGCTCGTGCCGCTCTGGGAATAGAGGCCGGTGAAGCTCAAGCGGTGGTCTGGCGTGAGCTCGAGACCAAGGCCGAGCAGACCGCTCAGGGCTCCGGTGTATTCGCTCTGCTGATACTCGGATTTTCCATTCTCGTTGCTCACCGAGACGAGACGGCGATTGGCGACGGGGCCGGGGGTGACGCGCCACGAGCGGGCATCGCGCGTGCCCGAGCGGGCGTCCACATCCGTCTCCTGCGCCACGGCGAACGTGACGCCCAGCGCGCGTTCGCCGAGCTGGAAACGGTCGCCGTAGGTCACGCTGATCTTCTCGCCGGGGCGACCGCTCCGCGTCTCGGGCACCACGGGCGAGGCCGGACGGCTGCCGCCACCGGGGGGAGGCACGTCGGGGCGATCGCCGGCGCCACGGCCAAACCAATCGCCGGCCGCGGAGTTGGCGTCGTAGGGAATGTCCTCGCCGAGCACGTTGGTGTTGAAACTCGTGCTCACCGAGACCGACACCTCCTGCGCGTCGGGGATAAACTTGCTCGCGAGATCGACTCCGCCGCCGGAGGTGTCGCCCCAAAGGTCGGGCATGAAGGTTTTGGACACCACGATGGTGTCGAGCAGGCCGGCGGGGAAAAGGTCCAGCTGCACCGCCTGCTTTTCGGGATCGGGGCTGGGCAGCTTGAGGCCGTTCAAGGAGGTGTTGGCGTAGCGGTCGCTCAATCCGCGGATGACCGCAAATTCGCCGCCCGCCACGGACACGCCGGGCACGCGGATGAGCGCCTCGGCCGCGTCGCCGGCGGAAAACTTCGCCAGCATCTCGGGGCTCACCGCATCCACCGCGACGTCGGCGCGCTGGCGAAGCGCGGTCAGACCGGCGGCGGAATTCTGCGCGACGGTAGCGCTCACCTCAAGCGCCTCCAAAGTGATGACTTCCTCACCGGCGACGCCGGCGGCAGACGCTTTCGGCAGACGGGCGTCGAGCACCACCGGTTCAGGGCCCGCCACGTTGACGCCCGGGATCACGGTCGAGACATAACCGTCACGCGAATACGTGACACTGTGCTCACCCTCGGGAACTTGGAGTCGATACGCACCCGCAAGATCGGTGCGAGCCTCCTCGCCCGCGCCGCTGACGGACACGCCGCTGAGCGCGAATCCGCTCTCCGCATCATACACGCGCCCG
>JALOTV010000412.1 GCA_025457685.1 Opitutaceae bacterium | reverse complement strand
CCGTCGGCGTCGATGAAGCCGCCGCGTAGAATCTGGAAAATCGGCCAAAAGAAGAACGCGGCGAAAAACAGCAGCGTAAAAACGAAAACGGAGCGCGCGAAAGTCTGCGACATGCGGCTCGAACGGTGCAGAAAGCGCGCCGCCCGACGCCACGAAAAAATCGCCCGGCGCACAAATGACACCCGCGCCGCTTGCAAAGGCGTGGCGGCGGGCCTCGTTGCCGCGTGTCCGCTTCGCCCAACGCCCATCCCGCCCCCGCGCCGACCCTGCTCTGGTTTCGCAAGGATCTGCGTTTATCCGACAATTCCGCCTTGGCGGCCGCCCTTGATCGTGGCGCGCCGATCATTCCGGTCTTCATCCATGACGAGGCCGGCGAAGGCAGTTGGCCGCTCGGCGGTGCCTCGAAGTGGTGGCTGCACCATTCGCTAATCGCCCTCGATGCACGCCTTTGCGAGGCGGGGTCGCGACTCCTCGTGCTGCACGGGGATTCCGAGACGGAGCTTTTGCGTTTGGTGCGCGACTGCGGCGCGGGCGCGGTTTTTTGGAACCGGCGCTATGAGCCCGCGGTGCGCAAACGCGATGCGGCGATCAAGGCGCGACTCGGCGCGGAAGGCGTGGAAGCGAAGAGTTTTAACAGCGCGCTGCTCAACGAGCCGCACACGATCAAAAACAAGCAAGGCGGCCCATTTCAGGTGTTCACGCCCTATTGGCGGCATTGTTCGGGGCTGGGTTTCGCCGAACCGGTGCGGTGCGATTTGGCCAAGTTGCGCGGGCTCGCCCCCATCAAGTGGCCGGATGCGGGCTCAGGTCGGGCGACGGCGGCCGAGGCGGTGGGCTCGTTGGCTCTGTTGCCCAAAATTCCTTGGGACGCGGGCTTTTCCGCGATGTGGACTCCAGGCGAGGACGACGCGCGGGCGCGTCTGCGGCGCTTCCTCGGTGACAAGGCCGTGCACGCCTACGACGACGAGCGCAACCTGCCTGATCGCGACGGCACCTCGGGGCTCTCGCCGCACTTGCACTGGGGTGAAATCGGTCCCCGGCAGATCGCCGCCGAGCTCAAGGCCCTGGGCAAAAACTCCGGACTCGATCCGGCCAGCAACGGCGCCCGTGTTTACCTCAGCGAGATCGGCTGGCGGGAGTTTGCCTATCATCTGCTGTATCACTTCGAGCACACGCCCGAACGCCCGCTTCGGGCGGATTTCGAGCGCTTCGGCTGGGCGGGCGATGCGGACGGAGCCAAGCTCAAGGCCTGGCAGCGCGGCCTCACCGGATATCCCATTGTGGACGCGGGCATGCGCCAGCTGTGGACGACCGGCTGGATGCACAACCGCGTGCGCATGATCGTGGCGTCCTTCTTGGTGAAACACCTGCGGCTGCCGTGGCAGCAAGGCGCGGCGTGGTTCTGGGATACGCTGGTGGATGCGGATCTCGCGAGCAACACGCTCGGCTGGCAGTGGAGCGCGGGCTGCGGAGCCGACGCGGCGCCGTATTTCCGGATCTTCGCGCCGGTCACGCAGGGGGAAAAATTCGACGGGGCGGGGCGCTATGTGCGGCGCTGGGTGCCGGAGTTGGCCAAGGTGCCGGACAAGTTTCTGCACGCCCCGTGGACCGCGCCCGCCAACGTGCTGGAATACGCCAAGGTCGAGCTCGGCGCCACCTATCCCCGGCCCATCGTCGATCACGCGACGGCTCGCGCCGAGGCGCTCGCGGCCTTCAAGGCCCTGCGTTCGGGCGAAGGCGCATCCGACGACGAATCCTAAACCACGATCACCTCGACGATGAGAAACCTGAGGCCCTCGACGGATTCGATCCCGCGCAGGATGCGATCTGGATGGCCGAGGTCGCGGAGGAGTCCACCCATGTCTGGTCGAACAAACCCCGCATCGCGGTTTTTTTGTCGGCCATGCGGCACTTTCGCGATGCGCGTCGCGCGGAAGGCGTCACGGTCCACTACGCCGAACTCGATGAGCGCGGAAACACCGGCACGTTATCCGATGAACTCCGCCGCGCGGTGAAGAAACTCAAGCCCGCGCGGCTGATCATGGCCGAGCCGGGCGACTGGCGGGTGTGGCGCGCTCTGGAGGCGACGGCGGAGGATCTGGGTTTGCCGCTGGAGGTGCGAATCGATCGTCACTTCTTCGCCAGCATCGCGGATTTCAAGGAGCACGCCGTAGGGAGAAAACAACTACGCCTTGAGTTCTTTTATCGCGAGCTGCGCCGCCGCCACGGCGTGCTGCTCGATCCGCAAGGCGAGCCCGAAGGCGGCCAGTGGAACTACGATCACGACAACCGGGGCAGTTTCCCCAAAGGCGGACCGAAGGGCGTTCCCGCGCCGGCGACCTTCGCGCCCGACAATACCACGCGCGAGGTGCTGGCGCTGATCGAGCGAAAGTTTGCCGCGCATCCGGGCAAACTGGACCGTTTTGATTGGCCGGTGACGCCGGCCGAGGCGCGTCGCGCGCTGAAGGATTTTATCGAAAACCGTCTGGCGGATTTCGGTCTCTACCAGGACGCGATGTGGACGCGGGAACCGTGGCTCTACCACTCGCGGCTCTCGGCGGCGATGAACCTGAAGCTGCTCGATCCCCGCGAAGTTGTGACTGCGGCGGAAAAGGCCTACCGCGCCGGCAAGGTTTCGCTCGCGAGCGCGGAAGGGTTTATCCGCCAAATCCTCGGATGGCGCGAATACGTGCGCGGCATCTATTGGCACTTCATGCCCGAGTATCTGGAGAAAAACGCGCTCGGGGCGAAGGAACCGTTGCCGCGTTTTTATTGGGACGGGGACACCGAAATGGCCTGCCTGCGCGACGCGATTGGGCAGACGCTCGACTACGGCTACGCCCACCACATCCAGCGGCTGATGGTGACCGGGCTCTACTCGTTGCTGCTCGGCGTGGATCCGCGCCGCACCCACGAGTGGTATTTGGCGGTTTACGTCGATGCGGTCGAGTGGGTCGAGCTGCCCAACACCCTCGGGATGTCGCAATACGGCGACGGCGGCATCATGGCTTCCAAGCCCTACGCGGCGACGGGCAAATACATCCAGCGCATGAGCAACTACTGCGCGGGTTGTCGCTTCGATCCCGCCAAGGCGACGGGCGACGACGCGTGTCCGTTTACCACGCTCTACTGGGATTTCCTCTTGCGCCACGAGCGCATGCTCGCGGCC
>JALOTV010000411.1 GCA_025457685.1 Opitutaceae bacterium | reverse complement strand
TTACAACGAGGCGAAGAACCAGGTGCTGATTCTTGAAGTCAGCGGCGGGCGTCCCTCGTTCTGGGTCGATACCCGCGAGATGTGGGATGCGATGACCAAGGTGGACCGCATCAGCGGCCGCGTGCGCGGCTGGATCGTGGTCGAGCGTCCGTGAGCGAGGCGCGCCATCCCGCTGTCGTGGCGGGGTGGATACGCCGGGCGCGAGGGTAGTTCCACGCCGTCGCGCGCCGGCCGCCAAACCGCTAGACTGAAGGGGATGAACGCAACCCTGCCCCCGCCTGCATCCTCGAAAAAATCCGCCGCGCCTCGCGACCCCTCGCGGCCCTTGAGCACCAACAAACCCCTGCTCAAGTGGGTGGAGAAAATCGCGGCGCTGACCCGTCCCGACGCCATCCACTGGAACAGATGGTCGCCGCCGGCACCTTCACCCGGCTGGATCCGGTGAATTGGCCGGGCTGCTTTCTCGCCCGCTCCGATGCCACCGACGTGGCGCGCGTCGAGGACCGCACCTTCATCTGCTCGCTCTCCAAAGACGCGGCCGGACCGACCAACAACTGGGTCGAGCCCTTTGAGATGCGCCGAAAGTTGAAGGGACTTTTCGCCGGCTGCATGCGTGGCCGCACCATGTATGTGTTGCCCTTCTCCATGGGCGCGGTCGGTTCGCCGCTCTCGCAGATCGGGGTGGAGCTGACCGACTCGCCCTACGTGGTGGTCAACATGCGCATCATGGCGCGCATCGGTCTGCCGGTGTTTCGCGAGATCGACCGCGCGCAGAAACGCGTCGTGCCCTGCGTGCACTCGGTCGGTCGTCCCCTCGCCGACGGCGAGCGCGATGTCGCCTGGCCCTGCAACCCGGAGAAATACATCGTGCACTTCCCCGAGACGCGCGAGATCTGGAGCTTCGGCTCCGGCTATGGCGGCAACGCCCTTCTCGGCAAAAAGTGTTTCGCCCTTCGCATCGCCTCCGCCATGGCGCGCGACGAGGGATGGATGGCCGAGCACATGCTCATCCTCGGCGTGGAAAATCCCGAGGGCGAAAAAACCTACGTCGCGGCGGCCTTCCCCTCGGCCTGCGGCAAGACCAACTTCGCCATGATGATCCCGCCGCGTCCCTTCGCGGACAAAGGCTGGAAGGTCTGGACGGTGGGCGACGACATCGCGTGGCTGCGGCCTGACGACAAGGGACGTCTCCGCGCCATCAACCCCGAGGCGGGTTTCTTCGGCGTCGCGCCCGGCACCTCGCAAAAGACCAACCCCAACGCGATGGCCGCGCTCTCGCGCAACACGATCTTCACGAACGTGGCGCTCACGCCCGACGGTGGCGTGTGGTGGGAAGGCATGACGAAGACTCCGCCGTCCGAGTGCCTCGATTGGCGCGGCCAGCGCTGGACGCCCGAGCTCGCGGCCGCGAGCGGGGCCAAGGCGGCGCATCCCAACGCGCGTTTCACCGCGCCCGCCGTGCAGTGCCCCACCATCGACCCGGCCTTCAACGACCCCGAGGGCGTGCCCATCAGCGCGATCGTTTTCGGCGGCCGGCGCGCCACGACCCTGCCGCTGGTTTTTCAGGCCTTTAACTGGAGCGCGGGCGTGTATGTCGGCGCGACCATGGGCTCGGAGACCACGGCGGCGGCGGCCGGTGCCACCGGCGCGGTGCGGCGTGATCCCATGGCCATGCTGCCCTTCTGCGGCTACCACATGGGCGACTATTTCCGTCACTGGATCTCGATGCAGCGCAGCCTCTCCGAGACGCCGCGCATTTTCCACGTGAACTGGTTCCGCAAGGACGCGAACGGTGCGTTCCTCTGGCCGGGCTTTGGCGAAAACATGCGCGTGCTGAAGTGGATCGTGGAACGCGCGCGCGGCCGTGCCTCGGGTCGCGAGACGCCGCTCGGCTGGATGCCCCGCATGCAGGACCTCGACTGGACCGGCCTCGCGTTTGACGAGGAGGATTTCGAGGCGCTGATGGCGGTGGATCGCAAGGCCTGGCGTCGCGAGCTGATGGAGCACGAGGAACTCTTCCTCGATCTGCGCGCGCACCTGCCGAAGGAGCTCCTGTTCGAGCGCGAGCTGCTGATCTGCCGGCTCTGAACGTGGCGGATTTTTTAACCACGGATAGACGCGGATAAACACGGATGAATACGCAGGTGGTTCATGCCACCTCGTTCTTCTCCGTGTTAATCCGTGTGATCCGTGGTTAGATCGCTCGACGCGGAAGGTGGCGCCTTGGTTGGGCTGGGATTCGACCTCGAGCATGCCGTCGTGCATCGAGACCAGCTCGCGGGTGATGAAGAGGCCCAGGCCGCTGGAGTTTTCCTGGCCGGTGGGCTGGGCGGAGAGCGGGGTGAAGGGTTGGAACAACTTCGCGAGGTCGTCGGGCTTCAGGCCCGGGCCGCTATCTACCACCTCGGCGTAGATCCACTTGCCGGTGCGGCCGAGGCCGACCTCGACCATGCCGCCAGGCGGGGTGAATTTGAGGGCGTTGGCGATGAGGTTGTCCAAAATCTGGCGCAGGCGGGAGGCGTCGGCCAGAGCCTGCGGAAGATCCTCGGGATCGGTGCGCGGCAGGAGGGCGATGGTTTGGCGTTTGGATTCCGCGAGAGGGCGGTAGTCGTCCACCGTGTCGCGCGCGAGCGCGAGCAGGTTGACCGGGCCGCGTTGGAGTTGCAGGCGGCCGGCCTCGATGGCGGCGGAG
>JALOTV010000150.1 GCA_025457685.1 Opitutaceae bacterium | reverse complement strand
AAGGCCTCGCTGCCGGGATTGGCGAGCGAAGCAGTGAGGTTGGCCTGGCCGCTGCGCCAGCCGGTGCCCTTGGCAAAGACGTGCACGCCGGAGCTGCCGCCGGTCGCGATAAGATCGCCCTCGATTTGGACATTTGAGCCGAGTGAGCCGCTGCTGAGCGCGAGGCGGGCGAGAATGTTTCCGGATTCGAACACGTAGGCGAAACCCGCCTGGCTGCCGACGACGACCGTGTTGCCGCTGAGATCCAGCGAGGTGCCAAATCGGACATTGGCCACGAGGTCGGCGGGGACGGAACCGTAACCCTGGGTGAGGCGCTGAAACTCGGTGAAGCTATCGGTGACGGTGCCGATGGTGATGTTTTTCGGGTCGAGCACCCACCGGCCGTTTTGTCCGGAGGCGGAGCGCGCGGAAGCGTCCACGCTGCCGCTGACACCGAGCGCTTCGAGACCCGAGGTCTCCACGGTGCCACCATCGCCGGAAACCGTGCCGCCGCGCGCGAAGATTTTGCCCGCGAACTCGGTGGTGCCGTCAGCCCACGCGACGACGGTGCCGCCGTCGCCGACCAAGCCGGTGGCATCGGCGCGAAGGACGGATTTGTCACTGACGTAGGTGCGGGAGGCGTTGGCGGCGGACGGGAAGGCGGAGACGGGGGCGCCTTGGTAGCCGCCGCCGACGTGGATTTCTCCGCCGCCAGTCAAGCCAGACGCGTCGATGGTGGCGCCGAGCAGCGACACGCGGTCGCCAAGCAGGGACACGGTGCCGCCCAGACCGGATGAAGCGGTGGCGGCGATCTGTCCGGAAAGGATATTGGCACCGGGGCCGGCGGCGAGGGTAACGGTGCCACCGGCGGTGGCGCCGGAGGCATCGATACGCCCGGCGGAGGTGAAGAGTAGCTCGTTGGTCGCGGCGAGGGTGACAGAACCGCCCGCGGCGAAGGTTCCGCGTGCGAGCAGCTCGGTGTCGGTGGTGATTGAGGCGGCGGTGAGCGAGATGGTGCCACCGATGGCGCCGGAAACGTCCTGCGTGCCGCCGTAGTTTTCTATGGATACGGCGGTGAGCTCGATGTCGCCGCCATTGACCGCGCCGGAGGCATCGGTGCGCTTGGCCTTCACGGTGCCGGAGGATTGAACGGAGCCGTCGCCGGCGGTCAGGATGACGCGACCGCCCTCGTTGCGCACGCCGGTGGCCTGGATGAGGCCGGTGTTGTTGCCGGCCAAGGCGTAGATGTTGCCGTTGTGGGCGCGCAGCTCCGCCACGGCGGCGAGGATGCGGCCCTCGTTGGTGATGTTGCCGCCGCGTTCGCCGAGCGAGACCGCGTAGGCGCCGCCGAGCCAGGAAACGTCGGTCAGCACGTCGATGCGCCCGCCGGCCGCGAGGCCCACGCGACCCTTGGCGGCGGTGAGCTCGCCGGAATTATTAACCTTGTAGCCGGCGAGCAGGACATCGCCGCCGGTGGAGGAAATTTTACCCAAGTTCGTCACTCCGGCGGTGCTGTCACCAGAGAGCGCGAAGCCGCCGCCGTTAAGGAAATCGGCGTCCGCCATGTCGCGGGTGGACGCCACAAAGGAACCCCCGGTAAGCACGCGTCCATCGGTGCCGATGATGACGCCGTTGCGGTTAAGCAAATAAAGGCTGCCGGTGGCGCTGAGCGTGCCATCGATCCGCGAAGGCGCGATGCCGGTCACGCGATTGAGCGTGGCCCCTGAGCCGTTGTTGAAGTGCACGCTGCTGCCGGAGCCGACGCTGAAGGAGTTCCAGTTCACGATGCCGTAGCGGGTGGACTGGTTGACCGTCATGTGGCGGCCTGCGGTGCTGATGGCGACGTCGCCGTGGGTGACCTGCGGGCGCTGGGGAAGCGTCTCATCCGCCCACGCGCGGGATGCGAGCGCGGTCATCGCGGCGAGCACCGCCGCCACATGGGCGCGGCGGACGAGCATGAAGTTGCAGGACCGGGTGTTTTGGCCGCGAAGAGCTGGCATAAGAAGTAGCGTTTTGGGAACGATCGGGAGTCTGGCTGGCGGCCCCGAAGGAGGGCGACTGGCGCTGGGCAAATGCGTTTCAAACCCAGTGTAAGGATTACCAGTGGCCCAAAACTGGACTGAGAATCCGGCAGTGGCCAAAAGGGTCAAATTCGACTTTCACCTGTGATTTACATTATGTATAAAGCTTTGTTTTATAGATATATATAATATAGAGTTTCAGTATAAAGCCTGTGGATGGCCGGGATTCAGCGTTGGAAGCCAAGCTATCCGGAGCGAACGAAAGTGCGCATGGCTTGGGGCTCGCCACATGTAGGTGGGGTGGGTGGGATGAAGGATATGTGGGGCGGTGTGGCTTGGTTAATTTTGGCGGCGGGGGTGCTGGCAGCGGCGCAGTTTTCGGTGCGGCCGGCGCGGCGCTATCGCACGTGGTGGGTCGCGCTTTTCGCGACCGAGCTCGGGCATGTCTGGGCGTTGGTCGCAGCTTCGCTCGCTTGGTTCGCGCACGGGCCGGCGACGCTGATTCTGGCGGTCGCGGCGGTCTTGTTCGCCCGACCGGTCTGGTGTGCGGCGCGGATGGCGCGCGGAGTCGAGGCCTCGCTCGCGGCCGCGGGGTGGGGCTCGCACAAGGGCGCGGAGCCCCTCTGGTCGTGGCGCAGGCTCTGGCGCTGGCCCTTGGCGACGCCCCGCGCGCAGGTGCAAACCTTCCCCCTGGAATCCGCCGCCACGCCTCTAAACGTCGATTTTTATCCACCTGCACCACAGCGGGAAAAAGCATTTTGTAACCAAATTGGTTACAAAATGCCGGGGGCGGCGCCGTGTGTGGTGGTGGTGCATGGCGGCGGGTGGGACGGGGGCGATAGGGCGGAGTTGGCTACCTTTAACCATTGGTTGGCTGGGTGCGGGGTGGCGGTGGTGGCGGGGGATTACCGGCTGGCGCCGGCCCATCCCTGGCCGGCGCAGCGGGACGATGTGCGGGCGGTGCTGGCGTGGGTGCGGGCCAACGCGGAGCGACTGGGCTTGGACCCGGAGCGGATCACCCTGCTGGGGCGGAGCGCGGGGGCGCAGATCGCGACCGCGACGGCCTATGGCGAGGCGCTGCCCGGAGTGCGGGCGGTGGTGGCGCTCTACGGCGTGCACAACCTGGAGTTCGTGTGGTCTATCCGCTCGGCCACCGATTCGCTCAATTCGGACAAGTTGATGAAGCAATACCTGGGCGGTCCGCCGGAGGGTGCGCGGCTGGAGGCCTATCGCGCGGGCAGCGCCGAGCTGCTGGCGCACGCGGGCGCGCCGCCGACCCTGATCATCCATGGCGCGTTGGACGAACTCGTCTGGTGCCGGCACAGCGAGAAGCTCGCTGCGGCGCTTGCTCAGGCGGGCGCGCCGCACGCGCTGGTGCGCCTGCCGTGGGGCACGCACGCGGGCGAGGCCAACCTGCACGGGCCGTCGGGCCAGCTCATCACCGGTGCGGTGCGGCGGGTGGCGACGGCGGCGTAGGGATTTTCCGGATACGCCGGCCGCCGGTTCGCTCAGAGCGCGGCCTTGAGGCGTCGGGCGAGCTCGAGGGCGGCGTCGGGGGTGGCGGCGGTGACGGTGAAGTGGCCCATCTTGCGGCCGGGGCGCGGCTCCTTCTTGCCGTAGAGGTGGAGGTGGGCGCGCGGCTCGGCGAGCAGGGCGGCCCAGTCGGGCTCGCCGACGCAGCGGTCGCCGGACCACTTCCAGGCGTCGCCGAGGATGTTGACCATCACGGCGGCGGGGGCGGTCATGCCGACGTCGCCCAGGGGCAGGCCGGCGACGGCGCGGACGTGCTGCTCGAACTGGGAAGTCACGCAGGCGTCGAGCGACCAGTGGCCGCTGTTGTGCGGGCGGGGGGCCATCTCGTTGACGAGGATCTCGCCGCGATCGGTGAGGAAGAGCTCGACCGCGAGCAGGCCGACGAGGCCGATGCGCTCCGCGATGGACTCGGCGAGGGCGCGCGCGCGGTCCTGGATCTCGGGGGCGACGCGGGCGGGCAGGATGGAGAAATCGAGGATGTGGCGGGTGTGGATGTTTTCCGCGACGGGGAAGGAGCGGGCGACTCCGGCGGCGGTGCGGGCGACGATCACGGAGAGCTCGCACTTGAAGTCCACCCAGCGCTCGACGACGGCGCGGTGTCCTTGAAAACTGGATACGGCCTTGGCGAGAGAGGCCTCGTCGGCGACCTTGAGCTGGCCTTTGCCGTCGTAGCCGAAGTCGGCGGTCTTGACCACGCAGGGCAGGCCGATGGAGCGGATGGCGGCGGCGAGGTCGCCGCCGACCTCGCACTCGGCGAAGGGCACGTGGGGGAAATCGTTTTTGCGCAGCCAGGTCTTCTCGCGGAGGCGGTTTTGCGCGATCTCGAGGACCTGCCACTTGGGGTGGTAAACGGCGGCGTTCTCCAGCTGCCAGAGCGGGCCGGTGGGGATGTTCTCGAACTCGTAGGTCACGGCGGCGCATCCGCGCACGAAGGCTTCGAGCTCGGCGAGGTCGGTGTAGGGGGCGTGGACGGCGTGGGCGCTGACCTCGGCGGCGGGGGAGTCGGTCGAGGGTTCGTAGATGTGGACGCGGTAGCCGAGTCGCTCGGCGGCGTGGGCAAACATGCGGCCGAGCTGGCCGCCACCGAGAACACCGAGGGTTTTGCCAGGGGAAATCATGGGAAGAGAAGGTGGCCCACGAAACACACGAAAGGACACGAAAGAAAAGACGGCATGGGACGAAGGCCGGGCTTCAGCTTTTTGTGTTTTTTCGTGTGTTTCGTGGGCACAGATTTAGGGAAGCTTCGCGGCGAGGACGGTTGCGGTCTGGGCGGCGCGGAAGGCGTGGAGGGCGGCGCGGATTTTTTCGTCGGTGCCGGCGAGGATGGCGGCGGCGAAGAGGGCGGCGTTGATGGCGCCGGCTTTGCCGATGGCGAAAGTGGCGACGGGCACGCCGCCGGGCATCTGGACGATGGAGAGGAGGCTGTCCTGCCCCTTGAGGCTGTGGCTCTCGACGGGGACGCCGAGGACGGGCAGGGCGGTGAAGGCGGCGGTCATGCCGGGGAGGTGGGCGGCGCCGCCGGCGCCGGCGATGATGACGCGCAGGCCGCGGGACTCGGCGGTGCGGGCGTAGTCGGCCATCTTGTCCGGGGTGCGGTGGGCGCTGACCACGTCTTTTTCGTAGGGCACGCCGAGCCGCTCCAGGGTGGAGGCGGCGTGCTGCATGGTTTCCCAATCGGAGGTGCTGCCCATGATGAGACCGACGAGCGGAGGTGTCATAAGGGCGGGAGGATGGGCGGGGAGATTTGGCGGCCAAAAGCACAAAAACCAAGAAAAGCGCGGGGCGGGGCGGGTTGACGGCGGCGGGCACCAAACGTAATTCGTGGGGTCTTTGGCAGGCACACCTTCACCACTCACTCATCCATTCCTCATGAAATCCTCCCTTTTGCTTGGTTCTTTCCTCGCCGCGCTGGGCGCGGTCGCGCTGACCGGTTGCAGCACGGTGAAGCTCGATGAGAGCGGCGAGATGCGCGCGGCCTACGTGGCGGGCGAATTTCGCATGCTGGTGAACTCGAACGCGCCAACCACGGCGCGGGCGACGAGCGAGGCGTTTCGGCAGCTGGGCTTGTTTCAGATCCGGAACGATCTGGGCACCTATGACGCGGAGCTGGCGGCGCGCACGGCGCTGGACGAGAAGGTGCGGGTGAACATCCGCGAGGTGAACAGCCGCCAGACGGAGGTGCGCATCCGGGTGGATATCATCGGGGACAAAAACTACTCGCGTAAGCTGTTCGACCAGATCGAGCGCAACCTGACGGTGAGCGCCGGCGCGGTGACGGGCGGCGGTTGGTGAGGCAGGCGGTGCCCGGCGGCGGCGTGTGCCCGGTCGCCGCTCGGGGCAATCGCTCAAACCGTTCGGATTTTTGACGCGAAGGCGCGAAGGTCCGAACCAAGGTCGCGAAACAGCGGCCGGTATCGGGGCGATAAATAAAAACGCCGACCTCGGATGAGGTCGGCGTG
This sequence comes from Opitutaceae bacterium, assembly GCA_025457685.1. Classification (GTDB taxonomy): domain Bacteria; phylum Verrucomicrobiota; class Verrucomicrobiia; order Opitutales; family Opitutaceae; genus IMCC26134_A. The sequence goes on along the minus strand of JALOTV010000150.1, from coordinate 1,670 downwards.
AGGTAAGGAACCGGTCGAGGACCGGTGCTGGTCACGATCGGTCGAGATCAGAACTTGTAGGCCATCGTGAACTCGCCGCGCACACCGGGTTCGAGGAGGATGGAGCCCTTGCCGTAGAACTCGTTCGGCGGGGAGAAATTCCACTCGTCGGTGAGGTTCAGGATGGTGAGGCGCGCGGTCCAGTTCTTGTAGGTGTAGAAGACGGAGCCATCGAGTTCGAACTGCCAGGGGATGATAACGGTGCCGTCGTTGTCGTTCTTCATCTCGCTGTGCAGGCGGCCGCCGAGCGAGGCGCCGAAGCCGTTGTCGAAGGTGTAGGAGACGAGGGTGTTGAACTGATGCTTGGGCAGGCCGGCGACGCGGGTCTCGCCGGTGCCGGTGAAGCTGATCAGGTCAAAGGTGCTCGACACGCTGCCGTCGATGGCGCCGTAGGAGGCGGTGGCGTAGAAATTTTTGTTCGGCTGGTAGTTCGCCTCGAACTCCAGGCCCTTGAAGTCGTATTCCGTGCCGTTGCTGCCCGGGGGGCGGCGGGTGAAGGTCTGGTGGTAGGCGGCGGCGCCGAGGAAGAGCTTGCCGTCGAAGGCGGCGTATTTCGCGCCCACCTCGAAGAGCTCGGCGGGAGTCTGGAGCGAGTCCTTGTTGAGCGAGCCGTAAACGCCGGTGTTGGGATCGGCGTCGGGGATGTAGCCGCCGCCGTTGCCCTCGGCGCCGGCGGTGTTCTCGCTGTAGTTGTAGGTCCCATACGTGCTGAGCTTGCTCGTGGTCTTGTGCACGAGGCTGAAGTTCAGGTTGGGGTTGACCACGGACTCGCTGTCCTCGGGGCCGGAGACGGGGATCTTGGTGTTGACGTGGATGAAGTCGGCGCGGGCGCCGGAGATGGCCTTGAGCGAGTCGGTGACCTGGTAGGAGCCCTGGATGAACGGAGCCACGGTGGCGCTGTAGGACTCGTTGCCGTCGCCGCCGAAGTTGTTGGTGTTGAAAAAGCGATTCGAGTAACCGGGGACGGGCAGGCGGGTGGGCGGCTGGATGCCGGGGACGAAGGCGTTGCCGTCGATGAAGCTGTTTTGGAAGGCCTGCGAGCCGTAGGCGTTGATCTGGCTGCGATCGCGGGTGATGTCCCAGGCGTTGGCGGGTTCGAAGCCGTAGTCGGAGTAGGCCGAGACGTTGCGGTATTGGAAATCGAGGCCGGCGTTGAGGTCGTGGTCGTCGATTTTCTTCTGATACTCCCAGCGCGACTGGGCGGTGTAGGAGGGATCGACGATCTCGGAGTAGTAGTAGCTGCTGAATGTCTCGCGGCGGGTGTAGGTGAAGAGGTTATTGTTCACCAAGCGCGTATCGGGGTCGATGGACACGGTCTGTATGCCCTGGAGCTTGAAGTTGCGCGCCATGGAGTTGTCGCCGGGCGCGAGCAGGCGGAGGCGGCGGTCGATTTTGACGAGCGGGCCGGGGACGAAGCCGTTGCCGTCCACCGAGGCGGTGTTCTGGCTGTTCGGACCGACAGCGTTCGCGGGCACGACGATGGCGCCGGGCAGGGGGGCGATGGGCGCGCCGGCGTTGACGCCGGTCTGGTAGAGGCGGTCGTCCACGAGAGCCTGGGTGGGCCGGTTGATGCCCCAGTTCTCGGTGTATTCCATGTAGGTCGCCTGGGCGTTGAGGAAGAGTTCGTATTT
>JALOTV010000149.1 GCA_025457685.1 Opitutaceae bacterium | reverse complement strand
CAAGGCGCGCCCATCGGCGGGATAGGCGAACAAGGTCACTTCGGCGGCAGTCCGCCCCCGCCCCCTCGCGTCCTTGAGACGCTCGACCGTTTCGCCGTATTTGGCCTGCCGATACAGATTACCGAGTTCGACATCGATACCGCGGACACCGATCTGCAGGTCGCCTACACCCGCGACTTCCTCACCGCCGTTTTCAGCCACGCCTCGGTGGACTCGGTGATGTGCTGGGGCTTCTGGGAAGGCAGCCACTGGAAACCGCGCGCCGCCTTCTGGTCCCGCGACTGGTCCCTGCGGCCCAACGGACGCGCGTTTCTCGACCTCGTGTTCGGCGAGTGGTGGACCGACGCCGACCTCGTGACCGACGCGGACGGCATGGCGCGCGTTCGAGCCTTTCGCGGCGAACACGAGATCACCGCGCATCTGCCGGACGGCGCCATCTCCACCCGTCGCATATCGCTGAGCGGCGAACGCGGCGCCACCATCGACCTGCGCCTGCCCTAGCCGCGCAACTGCTGACCGCGCACCAAATCCCGGAACAGCCCAGCCTCGGCCATGAGTTCATCGTAACTTCCCACCTGGGCCACCGAGCCTTCGGCCAGCACGAAAATCCGGTCGCAGTGCCGGACCGTGGCCAATCGGTGGGCGATGAAAATCGCCGAGCGACCGCCGAGATTTTTCTCTATCGTTTCCGAGATCAGCGTTTCACTGAGGGTGTCCAGCGCGCTCGTCGCCTCGTCGAAGATGAAGCACGCCGGATCCGCCAGCAGGGCGCGGGCGATGGCCAGGCGTTGCCGCTGTCCGCCGGACAACATCGAGCCTCCCTCGCCCACACGCGCGTCCAATCCGCCCGGCAGCGCGGCCACGAATTCCCAGGCGTTGGCTTGCTCGCATGCCCGCCGGATCGTGGCGTCGTCGGCATCGGGCCTGGCCACGCGCAGGTTGTCGCGCAGGGTGGTGTTGAAGATGAATGGATCCTGCGGCACGACGCCGAAGTGCCGGCGCAGCCCCCGGGTGGAAAACTCCCGCAGATCGCGTCCGCCGAGCCGCACCGCGCCGGTCTGCGGGTCATACAGGCGAAGCAACAACTGGGTGACCGTGGTCTTGCCCGCGCCTGACGGTCCCACCAGCGCCACCCGTTCGCCGGGCGCGATGGTGAACGACAACTCGCGCAACACGGGCCGGTCCGGCTCGTAACCGAAACCCACGCGGTCAAACACGATCTCCGCTTGCCGCGACGGCGCCGTGTCCTTCGCGTCCGCCGGATCGGGCGTGGTGGTGGCGGTATCCAGCACCGCGCCGATGCGCCGCAAGGCCGCGGAGGCGCCGCCCCACAAGGTGAAGGCGGCGAAGAGGTGCTGCAGCGGAGCGGTCAGCCCGAGGTAGGCCGCCAGACAGGCCGCCACCACGCCGAGGTCGATGTCGCCGGAGAGGTAGCGCCAGGTGCATGCGGCCATGAGCAGGGCGTAGCACACGTAGCTCAGGCCCTCCTGCTTTATCCACTCCACGTGGGAATAGACGTCGCGCTCGTAGCTCTTGCGCCGGATCACGTCCGCCTGCCGCTCGAAGTCCTTGGCCACCTCGGCTTCCATCGCGTGCAATTTCACCGCCTTGCTGCCGCGCAGCAGGTCGGCGACCTGCCCGCTCACGTCGCCCTCGACGCGTTGAAACTCCTGCTGGATTTTTTCAATCCGCACGCGGGCGCGCATCATGAGCCACACGCTGAAGGCCGCCGTCACCATAAGCAGACTGGCGATCACCCAATCCCAGCGCCAGAAGAGCGCGAGCGTCACCAACACGCCGATGATCGACCCGGGCAGGTTCATCGTCGCATGCTGAAAAAAATCCATCACCGCGCGCAGCGGGGAGCCGAAAAGGTAGCTGAACAATTCCCCCGACGAGTGCGCGCCGTGAAACCGCAGGCACAGGTGGTTGACGTGGCGGAAAAAACGCGCGCGCAGGGCGAAGATCACCTGCTCCCGCGCCCGGGTGAACAAGCGGTAGCCAAGGTGCCAGAACAGCATGCGCACGATCGCGGTCAGCGCCACATAGCCCAGCGCCAGCCACATCAGCCTGCGCCAGCGCTCGACGGTGGAGATGTTCTCCACGTCGAGCACGTAGGAGAACAGCCACTTCGGAAACACGTTTTGCACCGCCACGGCGCCGCCGCTCAGGCCGACCAGCAACATGGCGCCCAAGACGAACCAGCGGTGCCGGCGCAACAGGGGCAGCACATGCCGGCCAAATACGGATGCGCCGGGGCCGCCGGCATCGAAAAAAGTTTTCACTCAGCTTGGGATTGGACCCGAAGCGTTCGTCAGCCCGCGTCCAGAGGGTGTCAACGCTCCGCTTGCACCGACCGCCAGGCTACGTCGTCGATCTCGATCAGATGATCCTTGGTGGGGAAAATGCCTGCGCCGCCGGGAAACATCTCGATGCGCACGCGATTCACGTTTCGGCCTTCTTCCTTGGTCACGAAGCGCAACCCGCGGGCGTCGAGTTTGCGCTCACCCTCGCACCAGAGCTCGATGCGACCATCCGCAGCCTCGGCGGAACTCGGCACCGTGGCCCGCAGGCGCAGCGCATGCCACTCGCCACGCTTGATCATGAAGGACCCCGCCCCGACGGGCCCGCCGTATTTGCCCGTCATGCCGGCGTGGTAGACGTAGAGAGACTGGCGCACGCCCTCTTCGGTCGCGTCAAACTGCACCCGCACGCTCCAGCCATCGCCGTTGACCCGCGCCTGCTCGCCCCGGCCGCCATCATAGCCGCGCCCCCCGCTCAGACCAAACTGCTTCCCATGCAGCCCGCTCTCGAAGTCCTCCGGGAAGCGGATGCGATAACTCAGCTCGTAGGCCTCGCGCTCGGGCACGCGCACGTGCAGCCCCAGCCCCGTGTCGGACACTTTTTTCCCCGCCACGAAACGGATGTTCAGCGCACGTTGCTTGATGGAGACGAAACGTCTGGCGTCGGGCGCACTGCCGTTGCCGAAATCCGACAGGATCGCCTCCGGGGTGTAGACGCCGTCGCCACGATTAAACCGCACTTCGCGCTTATCGTATTCACGTCCCTCCAGTCCGGATGCAGCCAACAAGCAGACCATTGCGGGGCAAAATCTCAATACGGCGCGGAGCATAGTCGGGGCATCGTTCACTTCAGGCCTGACGGGTCAAAGCTCAGGCGAATTTACGGTAAAGCAAACGTGGCCTTGATCGTCGTCGCATGCAAACCGCTACGTTGTAGTCATACGCGTGTGCGCAAAGAATCGTCATGCTCATGCGCAGAGCGGTCATTCCCGTAATCAGGGAAACCCGATAGTCTGCCGACCTAAGCCCATGCTTCGCTCCGGCATCCTCAACCCCGCCCTGCTCTCCCTGCTCGCGCGCGTGCGCCACACCAACACGCTCATCATCGCCGATCGCGGCTTTCCGTCCTGGCCGGGGCTCGACACCATCGACCTCTCCTTGGTGGACGACGTGCCCACGGTGGCCCAGGTGGTCGCCGCCCTGCGGGAAAACTTTGTCATCGGTGCCGTGCATGCGGCGGAAGAATTGAAGTCGGCGAACTCAGCCTACGCGGTTGAGCGACACCTGGCCGCACTACGCGGACTGCCCGTGCATTTCGAACCACACCTGGCGCTCAAGGCGCGCGTGCCTCGCGCGGTGGGTCTCGTGCGCACCGGAGACACAACGCAATACGCCAATCTGGTGATAGAGTCGGCCTGAAACCCGCGGCGAATCTGGTATCCGCCCATGCAATACAACAAGCCAAACAACGCCTTGAAAATTTTTCCCGTGTCATGACACCCCCTACCCCCGCCCCGATGCCGTCCTCCACATTCTCGCCCGACCGCAATTCGCTCGCCCGTTACGAGTGTCCCGAGTGGTTCCGCGACGCCAAGTTCGGCATTTGGTCCCACTGGGGCCCCCAAGCCGTGCCCGGCCAAGGCGACTGGTATGCGCGCCGTCTCTACCAGGGTGGCGAGTTGCCCCATCACTACGGCTCGCCGCCGTTCAAGCAGGGTGGCGCGCCCGATCCGGTTCATCTCGGTCACCTCGCGCGCTACGGCCACCCGTCCGTGTTTGGCTACAAGGACATCATACCCCTTTGGAAGGCCGAGAAGTGGGATCCGGACGAACTCATGAACCTCTATGTGCGGGCCGGCGCCCGCTATTTCGTCAGCATGGCGGTGCATCACGACAACTTCGACCTCTGGGACTCCACCCACCAGCCACGTTGGAACGCGACCCGGCTGGGTCCCATGCGCGACGTCGTCGGCGAGTGGCGGCGGGCCGCGAAAAAACATGGTTTGCCTTTCGGGGTATCCGAGCACCTGGCCGCGAGTTTCAACTGGTATCAGGTCAACAAGGGAGCCGACGTCGCCGGCCCGTTCGCAGGCGTGCCCTACGATGGCAACAATCCCGCGAACTGGGACCTGTATCATCCGCCGGCCGATCCGGACGACCATGAGTGGCTGACGACCAACCCCGCTTTTCACGCCACCTGGCTGAGTCGCATCCGCGACCTGGTGGACCGCTATCACCCGGAGTTGCTGTATTCGGACAGCAAACTGCCCTTCGGCTCGGTGGGAGAAACCCTCGTAGCGCACTACTACAACTCCAACCTCGCGCACAACGGGGGCCGGCTCACCGCGGTCTACAACTGCAAGGAAGAGCCCGTTTCCGGCGGCTGGGTGCGCGACATCGAGCGTGGCGTCATGGAAACCGCCGCCTCCCAGCCCTGGCAGACGGATACGAGCATCGGCGACTGGTATTATCGCGAGGGCGAGACCTACAAATCAGCCGCCCAGATCATCCACATGCTCGCGGATATCGTCAGCAAAAACGGCAACCTTTTACTCAACGTCGTGCAATATGCCGACGGTCGCGTGCCCGACGACGCCCGCCGTATCCTCGAGGAGATAGCCGCCTGGATGCGGGTGAATGGCGAAGCGATTTTCTCCACGCGCCCGTGGAGCGTTTACGGCGAGGGCCCGTCAACCGAGGAAGCACCCGAGCCGGGACATTTTGGAGGCGCGGCCGACGTGCGTTCAAAGCCCTACGTCCCCGGCGACATACGCTACACGCGCAGCAAGGACGGCGAGGCCCTGCATGCCATCGCACTCGCCTGGCCCGCCGACGGCACGCTGGCGCTGCGAGCCATGCGCGGCGTGCGTTCATCCGCCGGTGCCGAGGTCCGTTTGCTCGGCCACGCGGCGCCGCTGCGGCATACGCTGCGTGGCGACGGCGCCCTCGTGGTGGAGTTGCCCGAAAGGCCGCCATGCGCCCACGCATGGGTGCTGCGCCTGACGGGATTCGCGACCGGCTGAGTGGGCGCGAAATCCAAAGGCTAGGCCCGGGCCGCGGCCTGGGATCGCGCACTGGTTTTGGCCGCCGGCGCCGGCCGGTAGCGCCCCGTCACGAGGGTGACGCGCGGTTTCACGGGAATGCCGCGCTCACCGTGCTGATACATCCAGTCCAGCAGCTCGATCGCGGTCGCTCCGATCCCGTGCGCATCCTCTTCTATGCCCGCGTAGCGAGTGGTCTCGCCATGCGCCAGAGTCGTGCAGGCGAAACGGATCTTCGCCCGCTCCCGGGCCGGGACCAGCTCGTGCATGATGTCCAGGTAGGCCTGCACGTCCGCCACGATCGCGTCCGGTTTCACCCGCGAATACCAATCGCGAAACGCCGTCTTATCCACCTCCCAGCTGTCGAGCAAAAGGGGCGTCACCTCCGGGCACCCGTGCTCCAGATTGTGCCAGGCCACCGCCGCCGCCACGCGATGCTCCACGCGTTTGTCCTGCGCCCGCACCGTCACCAATCCGATGCGGCGGGCCCCTTCCGCGCGCAGGGCACTGCAAAGCGCAAGGGTGTTGCCAAACTGCGCGGGCAGCACCGTGTGCACATGCGGCGCGGTGACCGTCGCCGAGGTGGCCACCGCCGACACATTTGCCCAGTCGAGCGTCTCCGTCAGATCAAGCGGCTCCGCCATTGGGAGAAGCAAAAGCGCCTCCACGCCGCGGCTGCGCAGCAGACGCTTCAGCCGGGCGGGATCCAGACCGGTCTCATCCAGCCACAGGCGGTCGAGAAAAAACCCCAGCTCCGCCGCGCGTGCTTTTGCCCCGTCGAGGATGTCCTCCGCGTAGCCGCGCCGCTTGTGGGAGAAACGCAGCCCCAGCGCGCAAATCATCGCCCCCTGACGCTGCTTCACCCCGACGCGCAGGTGGCGCATCAACCGTCCGACCATCGGATCGGGCCTGTAGCCGTTCTGTTCCGCGATCGACTTGATGCGCTCGCGCGTGGCCTCTGGGATGCTCGGATGGTTGCGCAGGGAAAGGGAGACGGTCATCGGGCAGACTCCGGCGAGCTTCGCCAGACTGCGCATCGAGGGGCGATCACTGGGGGGGCGTGGCATGGGGATTTGCTATACTGTCCACCATCTCACACGCTGCAAGCTCCCGAGTTCAGGACGACTGTTTTTCCACCCCGATGCCGCGCCCGAATCTGCTCTTCATCCTCACCGACCAACACCTCGCGACCACGCTGGGTTGCTACGGTTCGGAAATCTGTCGCACACCCCACCTGGATCAACTGGCCCGCGACGGCCTGCTCTTCACCCGCGCCTACGCCGCCTGCCCCATCTGCACCCCTGCCCGCGCGTCCCTTCAGACCGGCCTGCTGCCTATCCACCACGGCATGCAGACCAACATCTACAACCGAGGCTGTCAGATCCACGAGATTCCCGATCACCCCACCCTTCTCCCGCGCCGCCTCGACTCGCTCGGTTATCGCGCGGGACTCACCGGCAAATGGCACCTCGGCTTTGGCCCCGACGCGGTCAACCAGCCTGAATACGGCCATCACACCGCCGCCTGTCCCGCCCTCGCCCGCGTCCCGCTTCACGGTTCCTTGCCCTCGACCATCGGCTACGAGGGCGATGACTTCCCCGGCCATGGCGGCGTCGGGATAAACACCCCGCAATACCGCGCCTGGCTCGCCTCGCGCGGCAAGCAGCTCGAGAAACGCGTAATCCACGACCGCTACCCCCACACCTACGAGGTCACCTCCGGCGCAGACACCACCGTCAACCACTTCCTCACCGAGCGCGCCCTCGCCCACGTCGGCGCCTACCTCGACGCCGGCACGCCTTTTTATTACCAACTCAACTACTGGGGGCCGCATGCCGACTACCACGCGCCCACCGAGTTCTTCGACCTCTATCGCCACGCCGATATCCCACCCTGGCCATCCTTCGATGCCGACCAGTCGCGCAAACCGCGCGTCCACTCCGCCCACCGCGCCGAGACCACGCGCCCGTGGACCTGGGAAAACTACCGCGAATGCCTGCGCATGTATTTCGCCACCATCACCGAGATCGACGCGCAGATCGGCCGCCTGATCGCCGAGCTCACGCGCCGCGGCGCCTACGACGACACACTCATCGTCTTCTCCGCCGACCACGGCGACTCCCTCGGCATCCATCGAGGCCTCACCGACAAGGCCCTCTTCATGTATGAGCAGACCAACCGCGTCCCGCTCATCGTCAAAGCCCCCGCGCCCTCTCCGGGCTCGGCCGCGCCTCGCGCCGGCGAACGCGACGATCGCTTCGTCGGCACCTGCGACCTCTACTCGACTTTCCTCGACTACGCCGGCCTGCCCCGTGCCGAGGCCGAGCTCGACGGCCGTTCCCTGCGCCCCCTCATCGACAACGAACCGAACACGGTTTGGCGCGACCAGATCGTCACCGAATGCTCCGGCCTCGACTACCTCCTTGTGACTCAACGCGCCCTGCGGTATCGCGATTACAAATACGTCTTCAACGGCGGCGACCTGGAGGAACTCTATGACCTCGCCGCCGATCCGCACGAGTTGACCAACCTCGCGCCCGACCCCGCCCATGCCGGCCTGCTTCGCGAGATGCGCCTCCGCCTCGACCGCTGGCTGGTCGAAAACAACGACGGCCTGTCCGAACGTTTCCGTCGCATCTGCGACTTGGTCTGAGCTTGGACAGTCGCCGTGCGCGGCATCCGCGCTCAACCAGTCTTGCGCAGTTCCGTAATCTCCTGCTCGAGCTTGGCGACTTTCCGAAACAAGGAAGCGATCAATGCGTCCGCACCATCCACCGCGATTTCAGGGTCCACAGACCATTCATTTTTCAACAGATCGAACCAACCGTCACCGCGCTTCGGCAACTCCACGCCTTCGACCGCGCGTGAAATCGCCGCATGCGTAGTCGCGTGCTCGAGGAGTGCCTCGCGCAGGGCCAGCCGAGAGCTTTGCTCGCCGTGGTTCAGAAATACCCGCTTGAGCGAAGCGTATCTATATTTCGGGTCGTCCTTGTGCAGGGCGTATTTCACCAAGCCCGCCTGATCGGCGTGGCCCGAGTAATATTTACCGAGATCGACGATCGTGGCCTTCACGTCCGCGGGCATTTTCCATTCCGTGAGGTCGAGGACAACATCCGGATTATCGACCCGTTTGCGCAATTGCGCGCCAGGGGTGTCCGGCGCTTGGAAGCCCATCAGCGCCACCAGCACCTCAGGTTTACCAAGGTTTTTGCGCAGCAGCTCAAGCGCACGCCCGCCTTGGCACATGCCGGAACCGGCGACCACGAATTGGATGCAACCAGGCCTCAAATGGTCCTGCGAGCAGGTGAAACGGAGTTCACCGATGTCCTTTGGCATCCAGCCAACCGGCTCCTCGAATAGCGCGTCCATGATTCCCGCCACCTCGGTTTCGGCTACGCCCGCGCGGGCGGCGAAGTCCGTGTTAAGATAGAGCGGCTTTCGTTTGCCGGTGTTCGATACACGAACGAGCTCGCGGCGATAGATGGTGCTGTGGGCCCAGGCCAACTTTGATTCCACCGCCACCTCGACCAATGGCCTATCATCGTGCTCTTCCCGACCTAGCCTCAGGCGCCATGCGCGCTTCGTATCGGCGGACAAATGCGTCGCTAGCAGGGTGTGCAGGTCGGCCATGAACTCCTGCGTCCGGTGCAGGGTGAAGCAGGGCACGATGATAAGCGGTTGCTCCGACAGATAAAAGGCCCGCTCGATCAGGTCGCGCAGAGCCTCCATGCGGGCGGTGTAGTCGCCGGCCTCCGGCGGACGGTTGCGCGAGCCATAGGTGGACTCGAGCACGAGGTAGCTCACGAAATGGTCGGGTAACTGGCGCTTGGCGAGGAGCGCCTGGGCGCAGTGTCCGGGTTCGTTGCAGCCGACATCACCGCTGAAGCAGATGTTGGTGCGACCGGTCGGGGACTTCGGGTCGTGGAATTGGAAGGAGACCGAGGCCGCGCCGAGGATGTGGGAGCTGCGGGAGAACGCGACGGTGAGATTGTCCGCTGCGGGAAGATATTTACCCCAAGTGAATTCGGGATGCTCGTCGGGGCAGTAAAACTGCTCGGGATCGGGGATGAATTCGCACGGGCAGCGGCCGAGTTTTTCGGAATCACGCAACGAGTTGAGGGTGAGGTCGCGGGTGGCGGCGGTGCAGTAGATGCGACCGTGAAAGCCCTGGGCGATCAGAGCGGGGATGAGGCCGCAGTGGTCGAGGTGGGCGTGGGTGAGAAACATCGAGCGCAAGGCGCGCGGCTTGAAGTCGAGCGGCGTGCGGGCGTCGGCCACGGAGTCCTGGCCGGCACCGCAATCCACAAGGAAGTATTCACCGTTGTGCTCTAGCAGGGTGCAGGAGCCGGTGACGGTGCCCACGGCGCCTACGAATCGAATTTTCATTAGGCTAGGGGTGTCAGCTTAGTTCGTCTGAGCGGCCAAGGATTTTAAGATCTTCTTCGCGAGGAGCTCGTTGATCTCCGTGTGCCTGGGCACGGGCTCGGAGCGACCGGTAGCAGGGTTGTGGTAGATGTCGTGTTTCGCGCCATGACGAAGCAGACGGCAGCCGGCGTCCTCGAGTCGGGAAACGAGGTCGCGGCGCTTCATGCGACCTCGAGATCGGCGACGTGGCGGATGCCGGGGATATCGTCGGCGGCGAAGAGCTGATACAAGTCGCGCAGGTGCTCCTTGAGGTCGTCGAGCGTCTCGCCCTGGGTCCAGTGGTCGGGATGGGAGTTGAGATAGCCGAGGTATTTCCCGTCGGTCTCTTTCCAGTAGGTGAACGCGGTTTTCATGGTGGTGGGTTAGGTGGATTTCAGCGCATCGCGAGCGAGTTGGCTGAGGTGTTTAAGGTCGTGAGACTTTGATGGGGAAGGCGGGGGGCGAGGTCGAAGGCGGCGGTGGGTTTGGCGTGTGGGTAGTCAGCCAAGATTTTGGCGTGGGTCTCGGTCGTGAGTCGGGTGACGCAAGCCGGTTGACAACGGAGGGGGCTACGCCGCATCGCGCAGGGCGCGAACCGTCAGCGGAAAGGAGGCATCCCAATCGCAGAATTTGAAGCCGCTCTCACGGTGGGTTTCAAATTTGGGCCTTGGTGGGCGACTGGTGCCCTTGGCGGGTATTGCTTTACGACGGATGCGCAGGCCAAAAAACTCTGCCGAGTCGCACGGCACTCCGTGTAACTTGGCTACGGCGAACAGATATTTGGCAAATTCGCGCGAGGAGAGCATCTGGGTCATCGAATTGCCCGGACGCAGCGACTTCATCTCCACGAGAAAAGCCTTGGCCGAGCCAGTCTCTCCTCCTGCCGCGACAAAGACGATCATGTCGCATTTCGCGGTCAAACCCGGGGCATCGCAGCGGAAGAAGGGAAGCGCCTTGTCCACTTGCACGCGCCCGGAGCTGGGTCTCGGGAAATCGAGTTTCAAAGCAACGCAACGGCAGCTGGCATCGAGCTCAAATCGGCGATTGGTGCTGCCCGGATCTGCTTCCTCGATGACAATCATGCCGCCTTGGGCGCGGACGAGAAAGTCCGGATGCACGACATTTTGCAGGTGATCGACGATGTCCAGGTCAGGCATTCGACACCTCGTCTTTCGCGAGTTCTTGCGCGGCGGCGCGACCTTCGGCGATGGCGTAGGACGATTCGTTGAGGTTGTGAATCACCTCGTCGAAGGTCGTGGCCAAGATGCCTTCGTCGGCGGTGATCTCCATCGGCTCGACGCCGCCTTTGCCGACAAAATGCCACGAGCGGATCTGGTCGGCGGCGATGCCCTCGTCCGCCTCGTAGCCGAATTTTTGACGCAACTGCTCGTGGCCGGGAAATTTCTCATGCAGCACGATGAGGTTGTTGATTTCTCGCACCAGGTAGTCGCTGTGAGTGCTCAGGATCACGCGCTGCCCGAGGTTGACCAAGCGAACGAGCAGCCGGGCGAGCTGGCGCTGGTTGTCGGGATGCAGGTTCAGCTCTGGCTCGTCGATCATTAGCACGTCGCCGCGCCGGGCGATGTGCTCGAGGTAGAACCAGAGGCCGAAGTAGCTCTTGGTGGTCGAGGAGCTGAGGTGGAGGCTGAGTGGGGAGTCGGCACCCCTGGGGCTAAAGGTGACATTCGCCTCCTTATCCACGGCGAATTTACCGCGGAGGACCTTCTTTTGCAGTTCCAAGGCCATGTCGTGGAACTCGCTCTTCCGTTTGCGCAAGGTGCGCATGTCGTTGAGCAAGTCGATGTAGTCGGCAATGGGTTGGGGATAGCGGGCGAGGAAGATGTCCTGGATAAGCTCGCCGGCGTTGAAGGTGGGCTTGGTGGCGTGGTGGAGCAGCGCGGTGCGGCGGCGGTTGAGTTCGGGATAGAACAGATTGAGGCCGGAGCGTTCGGCGGGGAGGAGCAAGGTGGTGTGCTCGCCGCGCCAGGGCGCGAGGGCGAGTTTGAGAAAGAGTTTTTCCAGTTCTTCGCGAGCGATGTCCTTGGGCAGGTCCTTGGCGCGGGTGAAGGTGAGCACGGCGGAGCCGGCCTGTTTGGTGAAGCCGAGTTCGGTTTCGCCGTCGCGACCTTCCAGACGATGATTGAGTGCGAGGGTGAGGACGGCGGCGTCGCGGGCGGCGACGTCGGTGCCAAGCTCTAGGGCGGCGCGTTGGAAGAGCTGGGGCTCGGCGCTGAAAAACATCGGCAGGCCGCTGGTGAGGCGGCGACCGATACGCCGGTTGAGGGTGTCGCCATGACGGGTAAAAAACGCAGCCAGGTCGATGTTGGCCACGGTTTCGGCGGAGGTCTCATTCAGCCAGGTGTCAAAGTCGTCGGGCTGGAGGGCAGGCCCCAGGCGACCGGACAGCAGCCCGTAGAGGGCATACATGGCGTAGGTTTTGCCGGTGTTGTTGGCGCCGCAGAAGAGGGTCAGCGGGGCGACGGTGATCGTCGCGTCGGCAAGCGGGCCGTAGTGCTGGAGCTTGAGTTGCATGAGGTAAAACTAGGTGCGGAGGCAAATAATGGCGAGGCGGAGGATTTTAGGTGCGGGCGTGGCGGGTCATCTCCTGCTGCACGCCTTCGCGCAGGTGGGCTTCGCGCCAGCGGGCGGTCAGCTCGCCGGTGAAGGCGCGGTGCAGCAGGGTTTGAAACAGCGTCTCCAGCTTCGCCGCGCTCGCGGCGGCTTGGGTTTCGAGATCGAGAGCGGCATGCACTTGGCGCGAGAAAACCAGCTGCGTCGTATGCGGAGGCAGAGGAATCTCGATGGTCTCAAGACGTGACTTCGAAATGTTTGGCATCGAACCCGCCGCGCCGGATGCAATCGACCGCAGCCGATTCCTCATGCTCGGATGACTAAGCAGGCACCAGAGATACTCCTTCGTGATTTTCGCATCTTCGCGAGGAACGAGGCGGAAAATCAGATCGGGGAGGAGCAGTTTGGGGCGCGTTTCGCGCACCAACGCGGTGGCGCCGACAAGCTCGAGCGTGTTCTTCCGCGCAAAGAGCAAGTCGCCGGTGCTGACCTCCAGTGATGCGTCGGGCTGCATATCGTCGGGCAACGCCTTGTTCTGGCTATCGTCGAAACGCCCCCACGTCACCGCGCCGAGCTTTAGCACGCTCCATTCATCAGGACCCGCTTGGCGATCCAGACACCGCGGACTATCGCCGCTATCAATTGATTTCAGCAGGGAGCCGAGGGGCTTTGTGGAGACGGCAGAGTTGGAGTCGGTCGGATCGCCGAAGTGGTGGCGGAAGAGGGCGGGGAGGAGGCGGGCGAGCTTGGCGTCGGCCTCGGCGCGTTGGCGGCGCAAGGCGTCCGCTTGATCCAGTAACTCCACGATGCGGGCTTGTTCGTTGATGTCGCGGGGATGGGGCACTTCGTGCGCCCAAAAATCGTCCATCACCACGCGAGGCATCTTTGCCCCGGCTACTCGGCCGACGATGTAGTTCAGGAAAGTCGGGGAGCGGAGATAGTGTAGCAGGTAGCCGGGCAATATCAGATCTCGGTCGGGTTTGAGTGGAACCAACTCGGTGGTGGCGACGCCGCGCTCTTGGGGCCACACGACCTTGTTGAGGTAGGGGCGCAGCTTGGAGTAAAGCAGCGTGTCCTCGTCGAAAACGAAACTGGAGCTGCCCGCGTCGGAATAGGCTACGGTCTGGCGATTGATGATCTCGCCAGTGCCGCTGGTGATCTGATCGAGGGTGAGATTCCAGACGTCGTCCGTAGGCGCGAACTCGACGCCGCAGGAAAATTTAGGAGCGAGCACGCGGAGAGGCGTGCGAGTCCAGGATCGGAGTTGGAGTGCGAACGGAGTCACGCGTTCAGCTCCTTCAGGAGTTTTTCGAGCCCATGGGTGATTGAGTGCTCGGCTTTGATGGCATCGCCGATGAGCTGCTTCGGGTCGTCTTTGCTGATGGCGGCGGCGACCTGCGGCTTGTAGCGGCTTGCGGACAGCGTCCAATCGGCGGCCTCAATCTGTTCGAGGGTGGCCCACCAGCTTTTGGGCTCGGGGTGGTCGGCGGGGAGAATCTGCACCCCGCGCGGGCCGTAGGGATCGGTGAAGTTCTTGGCCTTGTATTCGCGCCAGAGTGACAGGAACTCGGGGATGTCGTTTTTCTCGGGCGTGATGGGGCGGCCGCCGCCCGCAATCTTGTCGGCGTCGTAGCCGTCTTGCGTGAGGTCGTAGAACCAGACGCGGCGCGGGGCGGGCGCGTTCGGAGAACGCGCCACACTTTCGACGGGGCGGCGGAAGATGAGGATGGAGGTTTTGACGCCGGCGTAGGGCTTAAAAACGCCCGCCGAGAGGGAGACGACGCACTGCACCTCGAAATCGGTGCAGAGTTTTTTGCGGAGCTCGGTGTGGGCGCTGGTGGACCCGAAGAGCAGACCCTCGGGGATGACGACGGCGCAGCGGCCGCCGGGGGCGAGCGACTGCATCATCACGGCGAGGAAGAGCAGCTCGCTCTTTTTGGAATTGGTCGGCAGGTCGCTGCGGATCGAATCGCGCGGCAGCATGCCGGCGAAGGGCGGGTTGGAGAGGATGACGCGGTATTTGCGCGTGAGGTCGTCCTCGGTGAGGCCGCCGATGTCGGAGAGAGTGTTGGCGCGCTTGAGCCGGGCCTTGGGGAAGCCGTGGAGCACGAGGTTCATGCGGCCGATGCGGATCATCTCGCGCGAGACGTCGTAGCCGAAGAGCGATTGCTCGAGTTTTTCCCAGCTCGGGAGGAGGTCGCCGGGGCCCTTGCGGTAGGTCTGGAGGGCGGGGTTTTGTTTTTTGGCCTCGGCGAGGGTGAGGTTTTTCTCTTCGAGCCAGCGTTCGCCGTAGATGGGGACCTCGAGGGGGGCGGAGGAATACTTGGCGAGGATGTATTCGGTGCTGTCGATGATGAAGCCGCCGGTGCCGCAGGCGGGGTCGTTGATGGTGTCGCC
>JALOTV010000148.1 GCA_025457685.1 Opitutaceae bacterium | reverse complement strand
CGGCCCGCCCCCTATCCCGTGTCCGCCTCCGCCCCGCCCTCCTTCGCCATCCTTGGCACCGGCTCCTACGCACCGGCGCGGATCGTGACCAACGACGAACTGTCCAAGACCGTGGATACATCCGACGAGTGGATCCACACCCGCACCGGCATCCGCGAACGCCGCCTCGCGGGGCCTGAGGATACGACCGCCAGCATGGCCGTCGCCTCCGCCCGCGCCGCCCTCGCCGACGCCGGCCTCGCCCCGTCTGACATCGACCTGCTGATCGTCGCCACGCTCACGCCAGACCAGCCCATGCCGGCCACCGCCTGCTTGGTGCAGACCGAGCTGGGCCTTCCGCCCGAGGCCGCCTGCTTCGATCTCAACGCCGCCTGCACCGGCTTCGTTTACGCGCTCGACACCGCCTGGGCCCTGCTCGCCAGCGGACGCCACCGCCACGCCCTGGTCATCGGCGCGGAGAAACTCTCCTCCGTCGTGGACTGGACGGACCGCACCACCTGCGTGCTGTTCGGCGACGGTGCCGGCGCCGTGATCCTCGGCCCGGCCCCCGCCGATTCCCCGACCTCCGGCCTGCTCGACGCCAAGATTGGCGCTGCTCGACGCCAAGATTGGCGCGCTGCCCGGCACCGCCGACCTGCTCCAGATTCCCGCCACCCGCAAAGATGCCCTCGCCGGCGAAGCCCGCGGCTGCATCACCATGAAGGGCAAAGAGGTGTTCAAGTTCGCGGTTCGCGCCATGGATGAGGTCGCGCGGGATTTGCTCACCGCCCGCCACCTCACCGCCGCAGACGTCGCCCTCGTCGTGCCCCATCAGGCCAATCTTCGCATCATCCACGCGATCAGCGAATACCTAGAGCTCCCGCACGAGCGCTTCGTGATAAACGTGGAACGCTACGGCAACACCTCCGCCGCCTCGATTCCGCTCGCCCTCGACGAGGCGCGCCGCGCCGGCCGTCTGCGCCGCGGCGACCTCGTGCTCCTCGTCGCGTTCGGGGCGGGCTTGACCTACGGGGGGGCGCTGGTTCGCTGGTAGGTCCTACCATGCCCATCGCTTCGCGCCGTATCGGATTTTTCATTACCTGCTTTCTGATCTGGGCCTCCGCACTCTGCGGCTTGCGCGCTGACTTGGTGTGGGAACCCGCCACCGGTTGGAGGGTGGAAGGTGGCGCCCTGGCCTCCTTCGTCGCGACTCCCGAAGGCCGTTCCGCCAAGGCCCTCATGGACACCGCCCGCCGCGCCGAGGACGCCGGCCAGGAGGGCAAAGCGATGAAGGCCTACAAGCGCGTCATCAAAAAATACCCCTCGTCCCTCTTCGCCGCCGAGGCGCTCTATCGCACCGCGCTCAGCTACGAAAAGGACCGCCGCTTCATCAAGGCCTTCCGCAATCTTCAGCGCGTCGTTACCGAACACCCCTCCTACACCCGCTTCAACGAGGTCCTCGGCGCCCAATACCGTATCGCCGAGAAACTCGCCAACGGCACCCGCCCGCACTACTTCGGCCTCATCCCCGGCTTCAAGCAGCGCGAGAAGGGCTTCGAATTCTACGAGACCATCGTCACCAACGCGCCCTACAGCGAATACTCCCCCCTCGCGTTGATGAACGCCGCCGCCGGCTACAACGACACCGGTGATCGCGACGGCGCAATCGACGCCCTCGACCGGATGATCAACAATTACCCGGAAAACTTCCTCACCCCCGACGCCTACCTTCGCCTCGCCCAGGCCCAGGCCTCCATCACCCAGGGTCCGCCTTACGACCAGGCCTCCACCCAGCTCGCGCTCACCTATTTCCAAGACTACCTCATCCTCTACCCCGGCGAGGCCGAGGCCGCCGTCGCCAGCGAAGGGTTCAACACCGCCCGCACCATGCTCGCGGAGAGCAAGATGACCATGGGCGACTTCTACTACAAATACCGCTCCAACTACACCGCCGCGAAGGTGTTTTATAACGAGGCCGTCACCCTCTTCCCCGACTCCCCCACCGCCGAGCGCGCCCGCCGCCAGCTCGCCACCATCGCCAAGATCGAGTCCGGCGAAGTCTCCGATCAGGCCGGCCCCCGCGCCGGCCCGCGCGGCAAGCGCTTCTGGCTGTTCTGATTTCCCGCCGGCCCGCACCCGCCGGCAATTTCCCCCGCCTCTCCGCCGCCGTCCCTCTCCGCCCGCCCCATGTCGCGCCTCCTCGTCCGCTCGCTCTGCCTCCTCGCCGCCCTGCTCTCCGGTGCCTGCTCCCACTACCGCCTCGGCACCGGCGTGGAGCGCGACTACGAGACGATTTTCATCCCGCCCATCGAGGCCAACGCCCAGCTGCCGCAGGCCACCGCCGTATTCACCACCCAAATACGCGAGGCCTTCGTGCGAGACGGACGGCTCCGCGTCGTCAACACCCCCGACGAGGCCGACGCCATCCTCACCGTGAAACTCGAGGAGCTCGATCGCTCCAACCTCACCGCGCTGCCCACCGACTCCGGCCTCGCCCGCAAGATGGGGCTCACCCTCACCGCCTCCGCCACCCTTCGCGAACCCTCCGGCGAAAAGACCTGGTTCGCCGACCGCCCCATCTCCATCGAGCGCCAGCTCTTCACCGATGACGGTTCCGCCGCCGGCCCCTCCTTCCTGCAACCCACCCAGCAGACCCAGGCCGAGTATCAACTCGTGCCCCAGATCGGCGAAGCCCTCGCCATCAGCGTGAAGAACGCTGTGCTGGACACCTGGTAGTCGCGGCCGCGGTCCTCTGCCGCGCCGGCGCTCGCCGCAAGCCCGGCCTTGCTCTTGGCGAGACTCTTTCGCCACGGTTTTCCCGTGCCTCTTCCCGCCCTTCTCGCCCCGTCCATCCTCGCCGGCCAGCACACGCGCCTGGCCGAAAGCGCCTCGCTCGTAGCCGCCGCGGGCGCCCCTTGGCTGCATCTCGACATCATGGACGGCCACTTCGTGCCCAACCTCACCTTCGGCCCCCAGATGGTCGCCGAGCTGCGCCGCGAAGTCCCCGCCGGTCTCTTCTTCGACGTGCACCTCATGCTCTCCGAGCCGCAGCGCTACGCCGACGCCTTCATCAAAGCCGGCGCCCAGCTCGTCAGTTTTCACATCGAGCCCGCGCTCGATCACCGCGCCCTCCTCGCCCACATCCGTAGCCAAGGCTGCCAAAACGGCCTCGTGCTCAACCCCGGCACCCCGGCCGAGGCCGTCGAACCCTTCCTCGGCGAGGTGGACCTCATCCTCGTCATGACCGTGCAGCCGGGCTTCGGCGGCCAGGCCTTCCGCCGCGACATGCTCGCCAAGCTATCCCGCCTCGACGCCCTGCGCCGCGAGCGCGGCCTGTCCTTCCGCCTCGAGGTGGACGGCGGCGTGGACCTCGCCACCGGCCGCGAATGCCGTGCGGCCGGCGCCGACACCTTCGTGGCCGGCACCGCCTTCTTCAAGGCGCCCGACCGCCCCGCCTTCGTGCGCGAGGTTGCATCTTGGTAATACGGCACCCGCCGGCGCGTATCCGCGCTCACTCGCGACCATGCGGTCGCGTCACGGCGCCACGGGCGCGGGCAACAAATCGCTCACGTCCACATCCAGCCCGGGCATGCGAGGCGGCGGAGTGGGTGTGCCGTTCGGGTCGCGGTAACGCTTTACCGCCGGCACATTCAGCTCGTCCTCCAGCTCGCGTATCCGGTCCAGCACGACGACGGCCTGGGCCATCATGTTGTCCGGCGGCAAGGTGGGATGCAGTTTCGTGAGGAACGCGTAGGCCTCCTCGCGACGCTCCAGCCGGCGCAAGAGCTCGGCGTAGATCCGCGCCGCGTAGTAGGGCGCATCCGGATGCTCCGACGCCTGCCGATAGAACTTCGCCGCCGTCTCCACGTCCTTGAGCCGGTTCAGATACACGTTCGCGATCTCCAGCACCAGCAGCGGATTGTCGGGGTGGAAATCCAACCCGTTGTTGAGGTAGTTCACCGCCACCTTGGATTGCTCCTCGTCGAACCGCCGCTTCACCGCCTCGGGCACCACGTCGTAGCCGCCCGCCTTGTCGATGCGCCAGTTGGGCATGTCGTAGGCGATCATGCGGCTGCCATTCAGCCAGAAGTAGAGCGGCCTCGGATCGATTGCCGTCACCAACTTGATCGAGGTCTGCGTGCCCGGCAGATCGTTCTCCTCCCACACCGCGTTGGTGCGGATCCAGAAGAGGTCGGCCACGATGGCGCGAAAGCCGCCGAGCAGGCCCACGGTCACGCCCTGACCGAGCGCGTCCTTGAGGGACTCCAACCGCAGCTGCGGCTGCTTGGCCTGGATCTTTTCCCATGCCGGTCCTTCCAACGGACGCAGGGCGATTCCGGCGGCGATCAATCCGAGCACGACGACGAGCCCGGTCCTCACGGGACGAGATGCGAAGGGATTAAATCTCACGGTTACGGAAGCTATAGACCGCCAGACCACCGATCACCGCGATGTAGGCCAGGCCGTAGCCCGCCACCCGCAGCGCCACGTCGCCGTCCACCCCGGAGCCCTGCCCGATCTCGTCGGCCAGGTTGAACAGCTGGAAATTCGGGAAAATCAGGCTCATCGCCTGCACCACCAGACCGATCAGCGCGTTGTCCACGTTGCCCCAGGCGTCGCGCGCCAGATACTGCAGGTGACAGATCACCAACACGAAAAACCCGGTCACCACCGTGAACAGATTCGTGTTCGAAAAGCTCGCGATGAGCAGCACGATGGCCGTCAGCACGCCAAACTTCAGCCACTGCAACAGACCGACCACCAGCAGATCGCCGTAGGAGATCAGGCGGCCGGCCTCGAAGGCCTCCGGCGTCTGCGCCATCAGCTGCCCCTCGCGATGGTAGAGCAGCGCCATCATCAGGCCGATGGTCAGCGCGCAAAACACCCCGATCACCGCGAATACCCCGAGGAACTTGCCAAACACAAACTCCGCCCGCCACAGGGGCTTGGCCAGTAGCGTCAGCGCGGTGCGGTTCTCGATCTCGCTGAAAAACAACTGCGCCGTCGTGGCGATGGTCAGCGCCGAGCCGAAGAAAATCAGCGCGCCAAAACCGAAGTCCGCGATGAATTTCAGCTCCGAGGAGCCGAAGTTGAACTCGCGGAAAAACAGCGCGCTCGCCACCAGGCCGATGGCCAGCAGGAGCAGGAAGAGAAACAGCTTTTGCCGCACCGCCTCGAGGAAGGTGTTGCCGGCGATCAGGCCGAGGCGGCCCAGGGAGAAGGGAACGGATGCGACGCTCATGGCGTAAGGGTGAAGTGGATACGGAAGTGGGTTTGGCGCAGGGCGGACCGGGATTCGTCAGGCCTTGGGTTTGTCGTCGAGCGGCACCTCGTTCGAGCCCACCCCGGCGGATGCGCCGCCCGGCCGGCCCGGCCGCGAGACCTTGCTGAGGAAAAGCTGGTCGAGCCGCGCCCGAGGCTGCTCCACCGAGTTCAAGGCGTGGCCGCGCTCGGCCAGCCAGCCCTTCAGCGCCTCGATGTCCGCCGCCGGCAGGGGATCGACGATCAGCGCCTGGCGATCGCGCTGGCCCACCAGCTCGTTGACCGAACCCTCCACGATCAGCTTGCCGCGGTCCAGGATGGCCACGCGGTCGCAGACGTCCTCGATCTGCGCCAGCAGGTGGGAGGTGATCAACACCGTCTTGCCCTGCTGCTTCAGCTTGAGGATCAGCTCGCACATCTCCGCCGAACCCACCGGGTCCACGCCCGCCGTCGGCTCGTCCAGCACAATCAGCTTGGGATCATGCACCAGCGCCTGCGCCAGGCCTATGCGTTGCAGCATGCCCTTGGAGTAGGTGCCCACCCGGCGATCCGCCGCGCCCGAAAGCCCCACCCAGGCGATCACCTCGTCCACCCGCGCCTTCAAGGTCGCCGATGGCACGCCGCACACCCGGGCGTAAAACCGCACCAGCTCGCGCCCGCTCAGGTAACGATAAAAGTAGGGCGCCTCCGGCAGATAGCCGACGTTGCGCCGCGCCTCCACTTTGTTGGACGGCACGCCAAACACCCGCACATCCCCGACCGTCGCCTCCAGCAGACCCAGGATGATCTTGATCGTGGTGGACTTGCCCGAGCCGTTGGGCCCCAGCAGGCCGTAAACCTGGCCCTCGGCCACCTCTAGGTTCAACGCGTCCACCGCGCGCAGCTTCACGCCGCGCAACGTCACGGCGAAGTCCTTGGTCAGTCCCTTGATGGAGATGGCGGATACGGCTTGGCTCATCGGAAAAGTAGGGGAAATGGGGTGGTGTTTAGAAAACAAGTTTGCGGAGAAACGCGACCGGCGCTCAGCGAATTTCGAACCCTTGGAAAACTGCCGCGCGAGTTTGTTGCATCCGATCCATTTTGCGCACGTGCCCGTGCATGCGCTCGCCGATCGCCGCGATAAACCCGTCCACCTCCGCCTTGCGCCCCTCCGCCTCCACCAGCACGGTGCCGTCGGGCTCGTTTTTCACAAAACCCGCCACCTCATACTCCTTCGCCACCTGCAAAGTCGCATAACGAAAGCCCACCCCCTGCACATGGCCGGAGAAACGCACGGTCGCGTGGACGATGGGAACATTCATGGTTGGCACGGGGGACGACGGGCCGGCGACGCCGGCAAACGACGGGGGAGAGGTGGGAACAAAGGTTAAGACGTTGCGGGATTTCAACCTGTAATCCCCATCGCCAGTCACTCGCGCCTGCGCGCCGCCCGCGCGGGTTTTTCCCGTTGCCATCTCCCCCCGCATGGACGACCTTTTGCGCAGGGGTCGCAGACCCCCGAACACCCATGGGCAACACCAATTCCGAAAACCCCTCAGACAACGAGTGGGATGATCGCGGAGAACTGGTTTGGAACGAATTTGATTGGGAGCGCTACCTCCGCCAGCAGGACGAGATCGCGCTTCGCTACCTGGGCTTCTACGAACAACTTCGCCACAAGTCCGAGCGCCTCGACGAGGCCGCCCGCCTCATGGGCTGGAGCGTGGATGACTGGACCGCCGACGGCACCCTCGACGGCTCCGAGGATCGCGACGACGACGAGGATGACGACGAACCCACCGAGGTGGATCTCGGCGACGAGGGCGAACCCTACACCCTCCACAAAAACCCCATCTACATCGCCTCCCGCGCCCTGTTCCTCAGCCTGAAGCGCTCTTGGGAACAACTCGCCGACACCGAGGACCGCATCCCGCGCAAACTGGCCATGACCTACTACGCCGCCCTCCTCCGCACCGAGGACCAGGCCATGCAGGCCATCTCCGCCCTCGACTTCGGCGACTACGCGATGGCCATCGCCCTCTTCAAACGCGCCCTCCGCGAGCTCAACACCACCTTCGCCCTCCTCGCCACCGACGAAGAAGCCGAATCCGGCGCCCTCGCCCACTACCGCACCCTCGCCCGCCCCCGCCTCTTCGACCTCCGCGAGGTCTGGCTCCGCGTCATGGGCGAATGCCGCGCCGAACTCGCCCGCCCCTCCTCCGAGGACGACGACGAGGACGACGACGAATAAACCCGGGCCGCGCCCGCCGCCCGGCCACCGCCCGCGCCGCCTCGCCGCTCGCGGGCTTTTTTACGTCCAGTCACGCCGCTCTCGCGCCTAGCCGTCAGCCCCATGTCCGATCCCGACCTCGAGATCCACCAAGCCATCATCGACGAGCACCGCCGTCGCCCGCGCCACCGCGGCCCGCTGCCCGCCGCCACCCACGTCGCCACCCGCGAGAATCCCGCCTGCGGCGACCGCTGCACCCTCTATCTCCGGCTGGAATCCGACCGCATCGCCGCCGTCGGCTTCACCGGCGCGGGCTGCGCCCTCTCCCAGGCCTCCGCCTCCCTCGCCTGTGTCGCCCTCACCGGCCGCACCGCCGCCGAGGCCGCCTCGCTGGCCGCCGTCATCGAGACGCTCGTCCGAGGCGCGCCCAGCACGGAACCCGCCTCCCCACCCGCGCCGGGCGATCTCGCCGCCCTCGGCCTCGCCCGCGCCTACCCCGCCCGCCACGCCTGCGCTCTCCTCGCCTGGGAAACCGCCCTCGCCGCCCTCGCCGCAACCGACCAAACTTAGGTTTCCCCACTGGCCATTCGACATTCGCCATTAGTCATTCGTCATTCTCTCTATGCGTCCCGGCCTAGAAACCCGTCCCGACTTCCCTATCCTTGACCAACAGGTCAACGGCCGCCCCCTCGTCTATCTCGACAGCGCCGCCACCTCGCAAAAACCCCGCCAGGTGATCGACGCCCTCTCCGCCTACTACCTGCACGACAACGCCAACGTCCACCGCGGCCTCCACGCGCTCTCCATGCGCGCGACCGACGCCTTTGAAAAAGCC
>JALOTV010000004.1 GCA_025457685.1 Opitutaceae bacterium | reverse complement strand
CGCGCCAATCCTCGCCCTGCCAATGAGCCCGGTTCCGACTTGCCGCCCCAAGGCGACGAATATGTGAGCGCTGGCGGGATGGGACATTTCCCGCAGCAGGCGCAACCGCTGCGAATTGCTTCGGATAAACCCATCCCCGAGCTTTTTCCTCATCAAGATCTCCGTCTTAAAATCGAGGCGCTGGCCTCGACTTACGACGCGTCCAACATACCCGCCCTGGCTGGTTATCTCGACCACGCCGATCCGATGGTGCGTGACAGCGCACGGCTGGGTCTGATCCAGCTAAGTCGCCCCGAGGCAGCATCGGTTTTACGTGCGGCCGCCAAGCGCACCACCGATGCAGACGAGGCCGCCGCACTCATCGAGGCCGCCGAATTTCTGGCCTCCATTTCCGCCTCCAGCTAGTGGCTTGGGGCCCGGTGTTTTTCTCTGAAATTTTCCTCATCCTTAATCCCCCTCATTTTTACCATGAATAGACCCAAACTTAGTTTCTCCGTCCTGGCCGTGGTGGCTTTGGTGTTCGGGGCGCGACAAGCCCAAGCGCAATACAACTATCTGCTGCTCGAAGCCCCCGTGACGATTCAGTTCAGCGTGAGCGTTCCCAATGTGGTTAACGTGGCCCTGACTGGCGGCGGCAACTCCCGTCGCACCACTCCCACCACCCTGCCCATCACGCCCAGCATGGTGCTCGATGATCTGCGTGCGTCAGGGATCATCACCGCCCCGGACAACGTCGGTTGGACCATTGTGGCAGTCCGCCCCGCGCCTTCCGACGTGTATTTCGTCGATGCCAGCTATCGCTTCTTTGCCGTGCGTCGCGCCACGCCTACCTCTGAAATCATCGAGCGTGTGGCCATCCCGAGCACCAAGCTGTCCTTTAATCGCAACTACAGCAATTACGTCTTCACGGAGCGATTCCTGGGCAATCTGACCCTGAGCGCCACCGGTCGGTCCACGAACTACGTGGAAGTGACCTACCGTCCCAACTTTGTTCGCACGGGCACACGCTATGACTTTTTCACGGATCCGGCCGCCGGCATCACGGCTTCGGGTAACGCGGCCTTTGTGTTTGCCAGCACCAGCGCCGATACGGATCCCGTCCTGATCATTGCGCCGACCTCGATGCGCCTGTCCGGCGTGGGCGGCGTGACCGGCCAGCGTGGTCCTGACGGTGGTGCATTGTCTTCCGTGGAAGGTTTGGTCACCTTCACCATCTCGATCGGCGCTCCCCGTCTGGTGGATGCCCAGGATTACCTCGATGTCGCGGTTCCCGACGGCGACGCCCCCTTGCCGCTTATCAATACCGCGCCGCCCATCACGTTCGATTTCCCTTACCTTGGCACCAGCGAATAAGTTACCCGGATAACACTCTGCCCCTATCTACTCATGAACACCCAATTTATTCGCATCGTTTTAGTTAGCCTGGGCATTGCCTCAGTGGCCGATGCGCAGCCAGCCCCCCTTCCCGAGCCCGCTTTCCTGGAAGTCATCCCGCTTACGTTCCTTTGGCACCGCACGCAGGACAGCTACAGCACCAGCAAGATCGGCGACCCTAACGTAAGCGATCAACCCACCGGCACCGAGCAACCGGTGGAGCGGGTGACCACGAATAACACCCGCACCCGCCGCGATACGCCCCCCGGCGTGCAGGGATTCTTTGTGGAGCAGTTGCGCCAAGACTTGTTTGGCCGCGATACGGGTGACTACGAGATCCTCGCGGTGCGCAACCCGGCGCGCAACATGGACGAATTCGTCAACACGCCATACGACATCTACCTGACGCGTAATAATCGCACGGACAATATTTTGTATCCGAGTCCGAGCGGAAATGCCCGGGTTGTTTCCCCCTACGTCAAGCCAGTGGAGCCCACCCCCATCCCCACGGGCATGACCATCACGTTTGGTCCTGCATTGGGCCGGCACACGGAAAACTTCGACGGTGCGGGCAACCTACTCAGTGTTAGCGGCAGCGTGGCGACCACATTCAAGATAGAGTATGCCAGCCACTTCCGTCAGAATATCAATTCTCCCACCCCTTGGCACCAGTATAACCTCTTGGCGACGGGCACCGTGAATTTCAGCCTTCGCCGCGTGAAGGTAGGCACCCGTTCCCCTGCCGTGATCGTTCCCATCGCTTCCCGCATGCGTGGAGTAGGCACCTTCGATCATCGTTACTATGCCAGCCCCACTGACTTCTATTACTACATCGGTCTGTCCTCGGTGGACGTGATCATGGGGCGTGCGCAACTGCTGCCGCGCGAGCGTTTCGAGCTCCCTCCCGAGCCTGATCCGGATGCGGGTGGTGTGGTCGGCGCGTCTCAGAGCGGCTCCTGAGTTCGCTCTGGGCTTGGTTGTCAAAAAGACGGGTAGGCCTTCCGGCCTCCCCGTCTTTTTTTGGCGTTCACCAGACCCCTAAGGGGCAAGGTGACGCCAGGCCCTTGCGCGATTCTGGACTGCTGCATCGACGGGGTGATCCCGGATGGAGTTTGAAGTTTCGAGACTAGGGGGGATGAACTCAGGTCGTCCCATGCCCTACTTCGACCACAACGCCACGACGCCGCTCGCGGATTGCGCCCGCGACATATGGCTGAAGGTTCAAGCGGAAAACTGGCACAATCCGTCCAGTCCGACGCGCGCATCGGCCCGGGCTAAGATCCGGCTCGATGGCTATCACGAGGCGGTGTCGGTGGTGCTCGGCGGCGCCCCGGCGGATTATGTTTTCAATTCGGGGGCGACGGAAGGTGCGCACTCCGTGTTGGCGCACTGGGCGGCGAGCATGCCGGGCGACGCTCGGATCGCGGTGGCTCGCACGGAGCATGCCTGCGTGCTGGCTGCGGCGGGGCGTTTTTTTGGCGGTCGCATCGACTGGTTGCCACACGATGGGGCGGGCGTGGTGTCGGCCGAAACGGTGGCGGCGGCGGCGTCGCGCGGTGCGCGCGGCGTGGTGGTGATGGCGGCGAACAACGAGACCGGGGTGTTGCAGCCTTGGCCTGAAATCGCGGAGGCGTGCCGCGCGGCGGATGCGGCCTACCTGTGCGATGCGACGCAGTGGCTGGGCAAGTTGCCCGGAGCGGGCCTGGGGGCTTGCGGCGCCTGGGTGATCGCGAGCGGGCACAAATTTGGCGCGCCCAAAGGCGTGGGGATCGTGAAGCTGCCGGGCGGGAAAAAGGAACCCGACTTTATCGCCCAAGGCGGCGGCGGGCAGGAGGGCGGACGCCGTGCGGGGACCGAGGATCTGGCGGGCATGGCGGCATTTTGCGCCGCCTTGGTGGAGTGCGAGCAGAAGCATGTTATCTGGGAGTCCCAGCGCGAAACGTGGCGGATCGCCTTCGAGCGCGCGCTCCAGGCCGCGCTGCCGGGCACGCGTATCCTCGGCGCGGATACGGACCGGTTGTGGAACACGGTGTTTGCGATCATGCCTGCGGGTGAACAGGCGCGTTGGGTCACCAAGCTGGACAAGCGGGACGTGCAGGTTTCCACCGGCGCGGCGTGCGGCGCGGGCAAGGACGGGCCTTCGCATGTGCTGGCCGCGCTCGGCGTGCCTCCCGACGAAGCGAAGCGGGCTTTACGTTTCAGCGCGGGCTGGGGAACCACGGAGGCGGATTGGGCCGCTCTCTTGCAGGCGCTGCGCGAGACGGCCGTCGAACTCGGGGCCGGGCCCGGCGCGTGAGCGGGCTTGAGGGCGAGGGGCGAGCCGGACAGACCGTAGGCATGCGAATAGGCATCCTTGGCGGCAGCTTCGATCCGGTGCACGCGGGGCACATCGGGGTGGCGCGTGCGGTGGCGGAGACGGCTGGGCTGGATAAAGTCTGGTTGATGCCGGCGGCGCAGGCACCGTTGCGCGACGCGCACGTGCGAGCGAGCGGGGCGCAGCGGGCGGAGATGGTGAGGCGCGCGATCGCGGATGCCGGCGACGCCCGCCTGGAGTTGTGCACCCGCGAGCTTGATCGCGGCGGGGTGAGCTACACGGCGGAGACGCTCCGGTCTCTGCGAGCGACGCATCCCGCGGATGAGTTCACTTGGATCGTGGGCGAGGATCAATTCGCCCGCTTGGGCGCATGGCGCGAGCCCGAGCAACTGGCCGCCTTGGCTGAGTGGGCGGTGTATGCGCGGCCTGGTTGGTCGATGAGTGCGGAAGCTCCGATCCGTGGTTTGCGTTGGCGCAGGGTGGAGGCCAAGGCGGAGTGGGCAATCAGTTCGAGCGAGGTGCGGGCGCGATTGGCGTCGGGGGGAGACGTCTCGGGCTGGCTGTCGGACAAGGTGATTGAATACATCACCAAAAACGGACTCTATCGCGCTCAATAAACATCCATGGCCACCGCATCCGCTCCTGATTCCCAGACCATCGCGCTCCTGCGCAACCTCATCAAAGCGCTGGAGGATAAAAAGGCCGAGCAACTCAAGGTGCTCAGCGTGACCGGCATCTCGGACATTACGGATTTCCTGGTTCTGGCGACTGGCAACAGCGAACCGCACCTGCGCGCGCTCCGCATAGAGGCGGAGAAGATCCTGGATGCCGCCAAGGTGCCGATCGCGGGCATGGAGCAGGGCGGCTACGGCAGCGGGTGGACCGTGGTGGATGCCTACCAGATCATGGTCCATTTTTTCACTCCTGAGCAGCGTGAGAACTACGCTTTGGACAAGCTCTGGCGGGATGCGGCGGTGGTTGATCTGAACAATCTCGGGGCCTTGCCCAAGGTGGCCAAGGCCCCGAAGGCAAAGGCCGCCAAGGCGGCCAAGGCTGCGCCCAAGGGTAAATCGGCGGCCAAATCGGCCAAGCCGGCGGCCAAGCCCAAGGCCGCCGCGAAGAAAAAGCCGTCCGCCCCGAGCACCGGCAAAGCAAAGTCCGGCGCAGCCAAGGCCAAGAAGCCTGCCGCCGGGAAAAAGAAGTAAGACCAGACCCGGGCTGCGGCCATGACTGCGGTCGATTATGAGGGATTCGCCCTGTTGAAATCGACTTGTCTTATGCAGGGGGACGTTTTTGATCGCCCCCACGTCGCCGTTTGGCGGCAGTCCATAAAGTAAACATTAAACCTATAGTTATGAAAATCCGTTCCACCAAGGGCTTCACCCTCGTCGAAATCATGATCGTCGTCGTCATCATCGGCCTCCTGGCCGCCATGGCGATTCCCGCGTTCCAGAAGGTTCGCGCTTCCTCCCAGGACAAGGCTGTGACGAACAACCTTCGTCAGCTGTCCGCCTCGGCCGACCAGTATTTCCTGGAGTCCGGCAACACCTCCGTGCTCTCCGCCGACCTCGTGGGCACCAACACCACCCAATACATCAAGGTCATCCAGACCGTCGCCAACGAGACCTACGAAACCGGTCTCACCCAGGCCTCGCCCGTCACCGCTCTCGGCATTGCCGGCCAGCGCACGGTCACCTACTCCAACTAAGGCAATCTGGTCTCGCGACCGAGATTCTCATGCAAAAGTCGTCCGGAAACGGGCGACTTTTTTATTTTGCGGGTTTCGCTTAACTTTCCACTTCAGCTCCAGCCCGGAGTCCGCGCGCTTCACGCGGGTATATCGCGCAAGCCTTTGGCCGGTTGTGTCCCTCCGTTCAACCGTGTGGCGCCATTTCAGCGCTCCACGCGATGGTTGGGGGATGTGCGGCTGACCGCCTTGCCTTGGTGTGCCGACGTGGCCACCGCGCTGGCCAGGGCTAACCGACAAGGAGATGCGGATGAATATGTCTTCTGATTATCGCGGACCGTCACGGGGTGCGCGAGGCGGGTTCACGCTCGTCGAGATCATGATCGTGGTGGTGATCATCGGCCTTTTGGCCGCGATCGCCACGCCGACCTTCGTGAAGATACGCGCCACCTCCCAGGACAAGACGGTGACGAGCAACCTGAGGCAGCTCTTGTTTGCGGCGGACCAGTATTACCTGGAGAGCGGCAACACGACGGTCGAGTCGGCGGTGTTGGTGGGCACAAATTCCACTCAGTATGTGAAGGTGATCGAGACGGTGGCCAACGAGAGCTACACGACCACCCTGACGCAGGCGTCGCCGATCACGGCGTCGAATGTGGCGGGGCAACGCACGATCACCTACGTGAATTGAGCCGCGACAGAAAAACGGCTTCTTTTGCGTCGCCAAGCCGCCCACGTTGTGGGCGGCTTTTTTATGCTTCGCGCACTCCTCTCCGATCGTCGCCTCTGGTTGCTGATTTTGTTGGTGGCCCTGGTGTGGGTGGTCGGAAGGCATGCGGTGCCGGTGGGCTCCGCGCTCTGGATGGTGGTGCAGGGCGGCTACTGGTTCATGCTCGCGGCGTTCGCGCTCTGGGCCTGGTGCATGTGGCGGCTGGCGCGACGCGACGGCTGGCGCCTCCCGCGCGGCAAGGCGGAGTGGGGCGTGATCGCGTTGATCGCGGCGGGCGGGCTGGTGTGGCAGGCGCACGAGACGCACGGCTACAAGATCCTCGCGGACGAGGCCCTGCTGGTGGGCACGGCGCAGACGCTGCATCTTGACCGTGATGTCGGGTATCCGGTGCGCGCCACCGATGTGCAGGGGCCCTTTCAGATTTTGCAGAGCGTGCTGGATAAGCGTCCCTATTTTTATCCGTTCCTCGTCTCGCTGGCGCACGATCTCACCGGCTATCGGGCGGAGAATGCGTTCTGGGTGAACACGGCGCTGGGGTTTGTTTTCCTGGGCCTGCTTTACGTGCTGGCGCGAAGCGCGGGCGGGACGGGGCGGGCGGGGGTGCTGGCCGTGTTGCTGGCGATAGGCTTGCCCTTGCTGGCGCAACAGGCGGCGGGCGCGGGATTCGAGTTGCTCAACGTGACGCTGATCGCGGGCTGGTGGGCGCTGGCGATCCGCCTGCTGGCCGCGCCGGATGACGAGGCGCAGGACGCCTTCGTGATGACGGCGATCCTGCTGGCTTCGACGCGGTATGAATCGCTGCTGTTCCTGGTGCCGACGGCCCTCGTGGTCGGGGCGGCGTGGTGGCGCGGGGGCGGGGTGCGGTGCACTTGGCCCGCGTGGGTGGCGCCGCTGTTTGTGCTGCCGATGTTTTGGCTGAACCGCGCCTTCGCGGCCAACGAGGACAACTGGCAGATGGAGTCGATGGGGGCGGACAGGCCCTTCGGGTTGGAATTTTTGCCCGGCAACCTCGGGCACGCGTTGAAATACTTTTTCACCTTCGACGGGTATCAGCCCAACGCGCCCTACCTCGCGCTGCTCGGGCTATTGGCGGCCCCGGTCTTTTTGCTGTGGGCGCAGCGGATCTGGCGCGCGCCGGCGCGGGCGGACGGGGCGGAGCTCGGCGTGGCGCTTGGAGCGCTCGGGCCGCTGGGCGTGACGGCGGTGCTGATGGTGTATTTTTGGGGGCAGTTTGACCACCCGGTGATCACGCGGCTGAGCCTGCCCACCCAACTGCTGCTGCTGGTCGGCACGGCGGTGGTGGCGGGGCGGGTGTGGAAGCCGAAGCCGGCGGTGTGGAACGCGCTGGCGGGCGGCGCGGTGTTGGCGCTGCTGGCGCACGGCCTGCCGGTGATGACGAAGAACGCCTACGGCCGGGACTACGGACCGGGCGTGGCGTATGCGTGGCGGCGCGAGTTTCTGGCCCGGCAGGAGTCGCGGGATTTTCTCATGCTGGACCGCGACCCGATGATGTGGATCGCGGAGAAGGTGCCGGCCACGCCCATCGCGCAGGCCGCGAGGCGGAGGGACGGCATCGCGTATCATCTGCGCAACCGGAGCTTCTCGGCGGTGTATGTGCTGCAAGGATACACCATCGACCCCGAGACCGGGGCGCTGACGCTGGAGGCGGAGGATGATCTCGGGCCGGACTTCGTGCTGGAGCCGGTGGCGCAGCGGCGCACGCACATCCTGCATCTGGTGCGGTTCAGCCGCGTGGTGGAGATCCGGGACGGGGAGCGCACGCTGGCGAAGGCGGAGACGGCCGCGTGGGTGGCCAATCCCAAGGCCACGCCGGAGGAGGTGGCGGAGGCGCGGCGCCATTACCTCGATCGCTGGGTGAAAGAGCTGCCATGAGCGGCGGGGAGTTGAAACAGGTAGCGGGAGCGTGGCTGGCGGCGCGGCACGAAGGCGTGCCGGCCTGGCGGCGGTTGGTTTGGTGCGCGGTGTTCGCGGTCTGCGCGGTGCTGCTCGGGTTTGTGCTTTTCCCGGCGGCGCAGGCGGGCGAGCTGGTGCGCCACGGCGGCTACGCCGCGATCGCGGCGACCTTTGCCTGGTGGGTGTGGAGCGTGGTGGACGCGGCGCGGGCCGAAGGGCTGGGGCGCGCGGAGTGGTGGCGGGCGCGGATGACGCGCGAGACGGCGCAGACGGTGGCGCTCATCGTGGTGCTGACCCTGGTGGCGGTGATGACGGTGCCCCGGGTGTATAAGGTGTTGTTCGACGAAGTGGTGATCCAGTCCACCGCGTGGAATCTGCACATGGAGCGCGAGGTGGGCGCACTGAACCGAGGCTACGAAGTGGACGGACTGTTGCGGTCGCTCGAGGTGTATCTGGACAAGCGCCCGGTGTTTTTCCCCTTCGTGGTTTCGCTGGTGCACGACCTCACCGGGTATCGCGAGGCAAACGCCTTTGCGGTGAACACGCTTTTGATGCCGGTCATGCTCGGGCTGGCGTATTGGCTCGGGCGGAGGCTCGGCGGACATCGTGCCGGATTGCTGGCAACGCTAGGGCTGGGGGCTTTTCCGCTGGTGGCGATCAACGCG
The DNA here is from genome assembly GCA_025457685.1 of Opitutaceae bacterium. Lineage (GTDB taxonomy): Bacteria > Verrucomicrobiota > Verrucomicrobiia > Opitutales > Opitutaceae > IMCC26134_A. The sequence goes on along the minus strand of JALOTV010000004.1, from coordinate 17,198 downwards.
GCGGGCGCGGGGTTGGAGATGCTAAACCTCACGCTGGTGCTGGCCTTGATGGCGACGGCGGCGCGGTATCTGGAGCGCCCCTCGGAAAAGGGCGCGGCGCTGGTGGTGTTGACCGCGGTGCTGCTGGCCAACACGCGCTACGAATCGAGCATTTACGTGGGGTGCACGGCGCTGGTGCTGGCGGAGGGCTGGCGGAGGGCGGGCCGGCTGGTGCTCCCTGCGGCGGGCATATTCGCGCCGTTGCTCATGGTGCCCTACGCGCTGCACAACACCTACCTTTCGGGCACGCCGCGCCTGTGGGAGCTGGGCAAGGAGCACACCTCGCGTTTCGCGATGCGTTATCTGGAGGAGAACCTGCGTTTCGCGGGGGAGTTTTTTTTCAACCTCGGCGGCATGATCGCCAATTCGCCCTGGCTGACCTTTGGCGGCGCGGCGGCGGCGGCGGTGCTCGCGATCTGGGGCTGGCGCCGCAAACCGCGCTGGCCGGAGTGGTCGCCGACTGCGGCGGCGGTGGCGGTGATGGCGCTTGGAGTAACGGGCAACCTGGCCCTGCTCATGGCGTATTACTGGGGCGATCTGAGCGATCCGGTGGTCTCGCGCTTGAGCCTGCCCTTTCATGCGCTGCTGGCCCTGCTGACGGCGGCGGCGGTGGCGCGGCTGGCGGCAGGCTGGCGTGAGCGGGCCACGGGGTGGGCGATGGCGGCGGCGACTCTGGCCTATGTCGGCTGGGGGCTGCCGGTGAATCAGCGCCTGAACGATCTCAACACGCTGGAGACGGCGCATCGCTGGGAAGTGGCGGTGCTGGAGGCGCGCGGGCCGGCGCGACGGCTGGTGATCACGGACAAGAGCCCGCTCTCGTGGTTCGCGCTTGGCGTGCCGGCGATCATGCCCGGGCGGGTGTTGATGCGGCCCGACGCGCTGCCCTTTCACCTCAAGCACCACACCTTTGACGAGGTGGTCGTCTCGCAGGCCCTGCACCCGCGCAAGGAGGACGATGGCGGCTTCGTGTTGGCGGATGAGCACGCGCTGCCCGCCAACTACGTGCTCGAGCCGATCGCGGAGCGGCGCATCGGCGGGCGTCTGCAACGCATGTCGGTGCTCCGCGAAATCAAGGTGGACGCGGCGGCGGCGGAGCCTGTTTCCTCCCCCGAGACGTGATGACCGACCACCCCGCGCCCTCTCTCTCCGCCTCCGCCCGCGCCCTGCGCGAGCACTTCGATTTCGTGGCGGGCAACGACGAGCGCGCGCGGCGGGCGCAGAGTGGATTTCATGCCCAGCTGCGGGCGCATTTCCGCCACCAGATTCCGACGGGCGAGCGGGTGCTTGAGGTCGGGTGCGGCGCGGGGGATTTGCTGGCGGCGCTGGAGCCTTCGCGCGGATTGGGCGTCGATTTCAGCCCGGCGATGATCGCCAAGGCGCAGGAGCGTCACGCGGGCAAGGCGGAGCTGGAATTCAAGGTGGCGCGCGCGGAGGAGCTGCCGGCCGGCGAGGTGTTCGACCACATCGTGCTGGATTACCTGACCGGTTATCTGGAGGACATCCAAGGCGTGCTTGAGCGGCTCCGGAGCCATGCGCATGCGCGCACGCGATTGCACCTCACCTCGCTCAACACGCTGTGGACGCCGTTGCTGCGGCTGGCGGTGGGGACGGGGCGGGTGATGCCGCAGCCGCCGAGCGCCTGGCTGGCGGACTCCGATCTGGCGAACCTGCTGGAGCTGGCGGGCTGGGAAGTGGTGCGCTTCGAGCGGCAGCAGCTGTGCCCATGGAATTTGCTCGGGCTGGGCTCGTTCGTGAACCGCTTCGCGGCGCGCCTGCCCGGCGTGCGACATCTGGGGGCGACGCTTTGTTTCACGGCGCGTCCGCGCATGGCGCCGGCGGAGCCGGGGAAGTTGTCCTGCTCGGTGATCGTGCCGGCGCGCAACGAGAGCGGAAACATCCGCCCGGCGCTGGAGCGCATCCCGGTGCTGGGCGCGGGCACGGAGGTGATCTTCGTGGAGGGCAACAGCAAGGACGACACGTGGGAGACGATCCAGCGGGAGATCGCGGCGTATGACGGACCGCTGAAGGTGCGCGCGATGAAGCAGCCCGGGAAGGGCAAGTGGGACGCGGTGTTCACGGGCTTCGCGGCGGCCACCGGCGATGTGTTGGTGATCCAGGACGCGGACCTGACGGCCCCGCCGGAGGATCTGCCGAAGTTTTTCCAGGCGATCGAATCGGGCGCGGCCGAGTTCGCGAACGGCAGCCGGCTGGTGTATCCGATGGAGAGCCGGGCGATGCGTTTCCTGAATCTGCTCGGCAACAAATTCTTCGCGATGGCGCTGAGCTTCGTGCTCGGACAGCCGGTGAAGGACAGCCTGTGCGGCACGAAGATGCTGCTGCGCTCGGACTACGAGCGCGTGCTGCGCCGCATCGCGCCCTTCGGGGACTTCGATCCCTTCGGCGACTTCAACCTGCTCTACGGCTCGGCGCTGCTCGGGCTGAAGATCCGCGACGTGCCGGTGCGCTACAAGGATCGCACCTACGGCGAGACCAACATCTCGCGCTTCCGGCACGGGTGGATTCTGCTGCAGATGACCTGGTTCGGATTGCGCCATCTGCGGTGTTTTCCGCAGCCGGAGCGAAAGGCGCGGGACCGTGGCTGAGGCGACGACCGAGGCGGGGCGTGGGACCGGGGGCGGGCGCGGCGCGCGGTGGGGGCTGGTGGGCTTGCTCGCGTTGCTCGCCTGGCTGTATGCGCCTGTGCTGGACCACGGCTTCGTGATGTTTGACGACGACGTGAACCTCTACGGCAACCCGCACATCGGCGAGTTGACCGTGGAGCGTTTCGTGTGGGCGTGGACGGGGCACGACTACATGCCCCGAGTGATGCCGGTGGCATGGCTGACGGTCATGGCGCTGTTTGGCCTCGGCGGCATGGAACCCACGGTGTTTCACGCCTACAATCTGGCGATGCACGCGGCGAACACCGTGCTGGTTTTTGCGCTGGCGACGCTGGCGCTGCGGCTCGCGGCGCGCTCGCGCGGGCGGGCGGTGGATGCGTCCCGGCAAGCCTGGGTGGCGCTGGCGGCGGCGGCGCTGTGGGGGCTGCATCCGCTGCGCAGCGAGTCGATCGCGTGGGCGACGGGCTGGATATATCCGACGGTGACGTTTTTCGCGCTGGCGGCGGGCTGGCTGGCGCTGCGCAGGCATGAGTTCGCCGACGCGCGGCGGCGGTGGCTGCTGGCGGCGGCGGTGGCGGCGTATGGGCTGTCCGCGCTCACGTATCCGGTGACGCTCGGGTTTCCGGCGGCCTTGCTCGCGTTTGAGTGGTGGCTGGGCCGGGGCGGGCGCGAGGGCGGGTTCGCGGAGCTGGCGGACTGGCGCGGACTGGCGCGCGCGCGCGCGATATTTTTCGCCATCGCGGGACTGGCGCTGGCGGGGAACGTGTGGGCGCGGGTGGCGAAGAATAAATTCTATCCCCCCGCGCCGGCCATCGAGGTGTTCACGGTGGAGAACCGCGTGGCGCAGGCGGCGCGCACCGTGCCGCACTATGCGCTGCGCATGCTGTGGCCCGGGCAGACGACGCCGGTGCAGGATCTGCGCGATCCGGCGCGGCTGCGCGACTGGCCGGAGGCGGGGTGGATGGCGCTGCTGGTGGTGATCGGCGTGGCGGCGCTGGCCACGGCGCGGCGCGCGCCCGGCGGGGCGGCGGCCCTGACGGCCTACTTGGCGGCGACGGCGCCGTTTTCCGGGCTGTTGGACTATCCGTTTCAGGCGAGCGACCGCTACGGGTATTTCCCGGGCGTGACCGTGGTGCTGGCCGGCGCGTTGGCGGCGGCGGGCTGGCTGTCGGCCGCGCGGAGTCGCGCGCGGTGGGTGGCGGGCGGCGTGGCGGGCGCGTGGGCGATCTGGTTCGCGGCGTCGGTGCCGGCCCAGCTCGGCAAGTGGAAGGATTCGGAGGCGCTCTTCGGCTATCTGGGAGCGACCCTGAAATCGATGGAAGGCCAGGTGGCCTACGGCACCTCGCAGGCGCTGGCGCGGGCGATGCGCGGCGATTTCGCGGCGGCGAACGCGTTGATGGACGAGCTGGCGGCGCGGGGTGCGGATCCGGAAGCGCTCCGCGAGCGACGCGGGCTTATCGAGCGGTTGGAGGCGATCGCGCGCGCGCCGATGAGCATCGCCAACGCGCGCGGGCTGGTGGCGCCGGACGCGGTGCTGGCGTATAAATTCGCGTTGCGCGACGCGGAAGCCGGAGAGCAGCAGGGGGCAGATTTTCGTTTCAAACAGGCGCTGGCGGCGGACGCGGATTTTCATGACGCGCGGCACCGGCACGCGTTGCTGCTGGCCTCGTGGGGCCGGGTGGCGGAGGCGAAGGCGCAGCGCGACGAGCTGGTGCGGCGGGCGGGCGCGGCCTTGAGCGAGGCGGAGCGCGCGCGGCTGGATGACTTTATCCGCCGGGCCGACGAGGCGACGGGAGGCGGGGCATGAGCACGGGGCGCGAAGAGAAGGCGGCGGGGCCGTTTGGCGTGCGGTGGCGGGTGTCGCCTGCGGAGCTGCGGGCGACGCTGCGAGGCGCGTATGAGACGTGGAAGTGGTCGCTCGCGGCGGGCGCGACGGTGTTGTGGGTGATCTCGATCGCGGTGGTGTATCCGGCGGTTTGGGTGGGGCTGGGGGTGTGGAATCTGGAGCCCCTGTTCGTGGATTTGGCGGCGGTGTTCGCAGCGGGGGAGGCTTGGATGATCGGGCGGGATGTGTATCTGGTGAATCCCTTCGATCCCTTCGGGCGTCCGCATGTCTACGGGCCGTGGTGGCTGGTGAGCGGGCCGATGGCGCTCTCGGTGGATGACGCGCGGTGGGTGGGTCCCCTTGTAGTGGCGGGCTTCCTGACGGTGACGCTGGCGGTGGCGCGGCCGCGCGGGCCGGGGGCGGCGGCGATGGTGGCGGGGCTTTTGTTAACTGCGCCTTTCGTGCTCGGGATGGAACGGGCGAACAACGATCTGATCGTGGTGATCCTGCTGGCGGTGGCGGCTTGGGGTATCGGGCGTGGCGGATGGTGGGCGCGGGCAGGCGGGGGCGTGATCGTGGTGGCGGGAGGTTTGAAAATTTATCCGGTGGTGGCTCTGACCGCGCTCGGGGCGACGAAGCGCAGGCCGTGCTGGTGGGCGCTGGCGGGATGGGTGGTGGCGTGCGGGCTGGTGGCGTGGGTGTGGCGCGAGGAGTTTCGGCGGGCGCTGGAAATCGCGCCGCGGCCGAGGACGATTTTTTCCTACGGGCTGGGTAATCTCGGGCTGTTGTGGCGCGGCTACAGTGAGTATTGGTGGCTGATCGTCGGGCCGGGACTGGTGGCGGGGGTGGCGGCGTGCCGCGGGTTGTGGCGGGTGCGGGAGGGGTTGTGGGAATTGATACCGTTGACCGGCGGGCGGGCGGCCGCGCACGTGGCGGGTGCGGCGTGCTGGGTGTTTTGTTATGCGGCGAATAGCAACTTCCCCTACCGGGCGACCTTACTCGGGCTGTGCCTTGGATTGTGGCTGCGGCGTGCGGACGAGGCGGGCGAGGCGGAGCGTCGGGCGGGCCGGCGGCTGTGCGCGGTGGTGTTGATCGCGAGCGTGCTGGCCGCGCCGAAAATGTGGCTGGCGTATGCGGTGGAGCAGGGAGCGGACAAGCAGCTGCCCACGCTGGGGGCGGTGGCAGTGAGCGGGGCGGACCAGACCCTGTGGTTGGTGATCACGCTGGCGCTGGCGGTGACGCTGGCGGGGTGGACGGTGCGCTGGTTGGCGGCGCGGAGGCGCGAGGCGTGAGCGAGTGGGCGCAGGGATGGGCCTTGCTGCCGCTGGTGGGTTGGGCGGGCGCGGTGGCGGCGTTGCGGGCGCGCGGCGCGGAGGGCTGGGATGCGGCGGCGCGGGCCGCGGTGTTGGCGGCGGCGACGGCGTGGGGGCTGAGCAACCTGCTCGGGTGGTTCGAGCTGTTGGGGAGCGCGGGGCTGCGGATCGGGTGGGCGCTGTTGGCGGCGGCGGCCTGGGGCTGGGCGTGGCGCGAAGGGGCGAGCCGCGACCAATGCCGCTGGGCGCGTTGGGAAAAATGGGAATGGGCCGTGGCGGTGTGTTGCGCGGTGCCGGTGGGGCTGGCGGCGGTGGCGGCGGTGGTGGCCTCGCCCGCGACCGTGGACGTGTTGAACTATCATCAGCCGCGCCAGTGGATGTGGCTGCAGCAGGCCAGCCTGGAGCACTTCCCGACGATCAACGACCGCATGCTGATGATGCCGCCGCTGGCGGAGGTGATCGGGCTGCAATTTTTGGCGCTCACGGGGGACGACCGCTGGGCAAACCTGCCGCAGTGGGCGGCCTACCTCGGGTGCGCCGGGCTGGGCTTTGCGGCGGTGCGAAAACTCGGCGGCGGGCGTGCGGCGGGGTGGGCGACGGCGTGGTTGATCCTGACGTTGCCGATGGCCTACCACGAGGCCTCGAACGCGAAGAACGATCTGCTCGGCGCGTTCTGGACGCTGGTGGTCTTGCACGAGGTGTTGCGGGCGCGACGCGGCGCGGCGGATTGGCGCGCGGGATGGTGGGCGGGGGCGGCGGTGGGGTTGGCGTTGTTGAACAAGAGCACGGCGTTTTTGTTTTTGCCGCCTCTGCTCGCGGCGGGCGTGGTGGCGTGGTGGCTGGGGAGCGGGCGGCGAGCGGCGCTGCGCACGGCGGCGGTGGCGGCGGGCGCGGTCGTGTTGCTCACCGCGCCGTTTTTCCTGCGCAATGTGGCGTGGTATGGTTCACCGCTCGGAGTGCATCGGGCGGAGGAGGGCGGCGAGCTGGCCAACACCGTGCGGGCGCCGTGGGTGCCGGTGTCGAACGCGCTGAGGCTGGCGACGCTGCACGCGGCCGGTCCCTCGCCGGCGTGGAACGCGTGGCTGGAGACGCGGGTGCGGGAGCTCCACGCGTGGGCGGACTGGGACGTGGACGACCGGCGGACCACGCTGTGGGTGACTAACTACCGCGTGGCCTATTCGCCCGGCGAGGAGACGGAGGCGGGGGCGGGCGTGCATCTGGTGCTAATCGTGGCGGCGGTGGGGGCGGCGCTGGCGACGGGGCGCAAGCGCGAGGCGTGGTGGCTGGCGGGCGCGCTGGTGTGGGGCGCGCTGGTGTTTTGCTGGGTGCTCAAGTGGCAACCGTGGGCGGCGCGATTGCAGCTGCCCGGCTTCGTGCTCGGGTGCGTGTGCGTCGGCGCGGTGTTGCCGGCGCGGGCGTGGCGGTGGTGGCTCGGATGCGCGCTGGGCGCGGGCTTGCTTGCGTGGTGGCCCTCGCGCGAGTCGAGGCTGAGGCCGCTGTGGACGAGTCCGACGATCTTCGAGGTGAGCCGGGAGACTAATCGCCGCCGGGTGTTTCCCGCGTTGATGGGGCGAGACGAACGGGTGGCGGCCCTGGTGCGCGAGAGCGGCGTGACGGACATCGTGCTGCTTTCGGTGCACGACAGCGTGTATCCGCTGATGCGCCAGCTGGGGCTCGAGAACCCGCAAGTGCGGATCAACCGGAACGGCGAGCGCGCGCCGGAGGCCATTCTGGTGTGCGAACATTTCAAGCCGCTGGAGACCGGCCGGGTGTGGGCGGATGGGACGCGTTATCGTCTGGTCGGGGACGGGCCGGGAGATTGCCTGTATTTGCGGGAAGACATCGCGCGCCGGCTCGGCTGGATGCTGCGCCTGCCGCCTTTCGCGGGCTGGAGTCACCAAAGCGGCTTTGGCATCGAGATCACGGGCGAGTGGTCGGACACGGTGCCGCAACAGGTTTTTCGTCGGATCAAGACGTCGCCGGCGCGGATATTTTTCAGCGCGGCGAGCGCGGGCCACGCGCTCCTGGAGCTGGAGGCGGAGCGGAGCGCGCCGGGACGGCTCGCGGCGGATTTGAGCCTGAACGGCGAGCGGGTCCGCGAGGTGGAGTTGGCGGAACACGAAGGCTCGCGGCGCATAAGCCTGCGCGTGCCGGTGAAGGCGGGTGAAAACGAGCTGACCTTGGCGGTCGCTCCGGAGCACGCGGACGCGTTAGTTTTTCGGGTGCTGCGGATCTACGAAGAAGACGCGATCACGGCGCCGTAGGCCCTGGGGCGAGGGCGGCGCGCAGCTCGGACTCGGTGAGGCGAAACACCAGGATGGTGTGGGCGACCAGCGCGTCGGGCGGGCGATTCTGGAGGCGGATGCACAGGCGCGCGAAGCGGAGCGCCTCGAGCTCGGAGGCGCGGGCGCCGGTCTCGCTCGTCGCGAGGGAGCGACCGGAGGCCGGGTCGAGACGTGGGTCGGGTTGCTCGAGCCAGGTTTGCAGCTCGCGGTATCTCGCCTCGCGCGCGGCGGTCCACGGGCCGGCGTAAGGCGTGTAAACGCGGTGAAACATGGTGGCGCTTATGCAGTAGAGTCCGCCGCGCATGGGGGCGGGGGCGGGGCGGGGGTTTTTGTCGAAAAGGGCGTCGCCCACGCGGGTAAACTCCCACGGAAAACGCGACGGTTCGTCGCTGCCGAAGTAGGAGAGGTGCAGGGGCTCGCCGCGATGGTGGACGCGCAGCCAGCGGTCCAGCTCGGGCAGGCCCTGGCCCCAGTCGAGGGAGCTGTCCACGAGGTGGTGGTGGCCGCGGTCGGGGCCGCCCGCGAAGGCGTTGAAATAAGCGAGGCTGTGCGGCCAGACCGAGAGCGCCGCGCAGGCCTGGGCGGCGGGCAGCAAAACCGGAAGAACGAGGGCGAGCGGGCGGCGACGCGGCGGGACGAGGAGCACGGTCGCGCCGGCGGCGATCCAGCAGGCGGGGAGAAGGGGCAGGAGGTGGCGGTAGCCGATGTTGATTTTGCCGGTGATGGCGAACGCGAGGTAAACGACGCCGAGCAAGAGGAGGGGCGCGAGGCGGCGGCGCACGCGGGGGCGCGTCAGGGCGGCGATGCCCCCCAGGGCGAGGGCGGCGAGGCCGGCCTCGGGGGTCTTGAGCGCGAAGGCGGTCGGGAAAAAGCCACGGAAGCCGGTGAGCGAGTATTCACCCTGCAAATACGCGGCGCGGGCCTGGGAGTGGCGCAGCACGTAGGCGAAGCCGTAGAGCCAGGCCTCGGGCAGGATCTCGGCGCGGCGAAGACTCTCGACGATCCGTTGCGTAGCGCCGGCGCGAAGGGCGAGGCTCTCCGCGGTGATGGTGTTCGGGGCGCCGGGTGCCTCCCAGCCGACGGTCGGCGTGTGGCGCAGGAGCACGGAATCCCAGGCTTCGTCGGTGATGCGACCGGAGGGCGAGGAGGCGTAGCGGAAATCGTAGGCGGCCCACACCACAATGAGTGCCACGCCCAGGGCGGCGGTGGAGCCGGCCGCGAGGCCGCCGAGGCGGCGCATGCCGATGAGGCGACCTCTGCGTGCGCCGAAACACCACGGCAGACGGGCGCGGCGCGCGACGACGAGGGCGAGGATTCCTAGGACGACGGGGCCGAGCAAAACGGCGGAGAACTTCGCGAGGGCGAGGCCGCCGGTGGCGAGGCCGGCGGCGAGGATGCGTCCGGGCGAAAGCCGGTGAGCGAGGCGCCACCAAGCGAGGGTGGCCAGGGTGAAGAAAAGCGCGGCCGACGTGTCGGACGTAGCGAGGCCGGCGTGCGCGAGCAGGTTGGGGCAAAAGGCGGCAAGCCCGAGTGATAGCAGGCCTCCGGCGGGACCGAATATAGAGGCGCTCCAGAGAAAAATCACCGCGCAGAGCGCGCCGCCGAGGAGGGCATTCATCCAGCGGGCGTGGCGCAGGACGGCGGCGGGATCGGCGTCGGAGTGAAAGAGCCAGGCGCGGGAAATACTCCACGGATCGGCGGCGTCCCAGGAGGCGGGCAAGGTGGCGCGCGAAGGGAAGGCGGAGTCGGCGCGCAGGGTCGAGGGGAGGGCGACCCAGCGCTGAGGGAGGTTGCCATTCTCGGGTTGGAAGCGGAAGTCGCCCTCGGTCCAGTAGAGCCGGCCGGAGGTGATGTGGATGCCCTCGTCGAAGGTGGGGCCGACACGATCCGAGCCCAGAACCGCGAGCACTACGTGAAGCACGCAGAGCACGGCCGCCGCGACGAGGTGTCGCGCGGAGAGCCTAGGGCGCGGGCTGGTCATGCGGGGAGAGCGGACTGAAGAGCGCGGCGTAGATGTCTTCCGAGCTGAGGCGGAACACGAGGTATTGGTGGGCGATGATGGCGTCGGGCCGGCGGGTGCGCAGGTAGTGGCAGAGGCGGCCGAAGCGCAGGTGTTCGTAGTCGATGAGGCGCTCCATGCGCAGATCGGCCGGCGCGGTTTCGCGAGTGAGGCCGTCCTCCCACGCGGAGGGAACGGGCGAAAGCCAGAACGTGTGGTGGCGCCAGAACGCGCGTTCGAGGCCGTGGGTCCAGGGGCCGCGCACGTGGGTGTAGACCCGTTGCCACATGGTCGCGCTGAAAACATAGGTGCCCTCGGTGAGCTGGGAGAGCACGACGTGCGGCTCGCCGAGGCGGAAGTAGGTGTCGCCGAAACGCGTGGCGCGGATGTCGAGACGCGAGGGGCGGTCGGAGCCGAAGTAGCTGAGGAAGACGGGGTCGCCGGCAGAGGTGTTTTTATCCAGCCATGCGCGCACGGCGGGCAGGCCCTGGCCCCAGTCGAGTGAGCTGTCCACGAGGTAGCGATGTCCTCCATCGGGACCGCCGACGAGCGGGTTGAAGTAGGCGAGGTAGTGGGGTCGCACCTGGGTGGCGGCGGTGGCCTGGGCGGCGATGAACACCACCGTGGTCGCGAGGCCCAGGCGCGGGTGCAGCAGGCGTGCGGCGCGGGCGAACACGATGGCGGCGAAGACAAAGCCCAACGGGTAAAGCGGCAGGATGTGGCGGTGGCCGATGTTGAGGTTGGACGTCGTGGCAGCCGTGCCGATGACAAGCATGGCCAGCAGGGGTGCGGCGGCGTGGTAGGCGAGGCGACGGTCGCGCCGTCCGCCGCGCAGCAAGACCGGCCAAGCCGCGAGCACGCCGAGACCGAGGAGGAGTTCAACCGGAGTGCTTTTGATCAGGGCGGCGAAGGGGAAAAACCACGCCCAGCCGGCCATGCGCCAATCGCCGGCGAGGTAGCCGGCGCGGTAGCGGGCGTTGCGGTCGACGAAGGCGAGACCGTAGAGCCAGGCTTCGGGGAGGGCGCGGGCGTCGCGCGCGGCGCGCACGAATGCTTGCACGACGCCGGGGCGAAGCGGGGGAATGTCGGCGTAGCCGGTGCCGTCGGCCTGGGCGAAGGAGGTGCGTTCCGGCGAGGCGATGAGCACGTTGTCCCACGCCATGTCGAAGCGGGCTGTTTCGGGAGCGCGCGGGCCGCGGGCTTCGTAGCGAAAACCGTAGCCGGCCCAGATCACCGCGATGGCGAGCAGGGCGGAGACAACGCCGGCCCCGAGCAGGGCGGGGGCTCGCCGCCAGCCACGCGTGGCGAACGCAGCGAGGCCGGGCAGGCGGACGGGCAGACGAGCCCGGCGGGTGAGGCGCAGGGCGAGCAGCAGGAGTGCGATCGGGGCGAACAGCACGGAGGAGTATTTGGCCAAGGCGAGCAGGCCGGCGGCGCCGCCCGCGCAGAGGATGCGGGCCAAGGTGACGCGATGGCAGAGCCGCCACCATGTGGCGGTCGCGGCGAGGAAGCCGAGGCCCGCGGCGGTGTCGGACGTGGCGATGCCGGCGTGGGCGAGCAAGGTGGGGCTGAAGGTGGCGAGGGTGGCGACGGCGAGCCCGATGCAGGGGCCGGCCAGTTGCCGAGCCCACAGGCCGATCAAAACGATGCAGGCGGCACCGAGCAGCGCGATCATGCGCCGGCCTTGGCGGAGGAGGGCGGGGAGATCGTTGCCGCTCTCGTAGAAAAAACGGGCGCCGACGTTCCAAACCGAGCCGTTGGCCCACTCGCGGGCGGCGTCGGTATCGCCGTGGATGGCGGGGTAGCGGATATCGTCGGATAAGGCGAGGGGCAGGCCGGCGAGACGCTGGGGGAGCAGTCCGTTTTCGGGTTGGAGGCGGTAGTCTTGCTCGGCCCAGTAGGAGCGACCGGCGGTGAGGTGGGCGATCTCGTCGCTGGTGACGCCGATGCGATCGGACACGGAGACGGCCATCCAGGCGTGTAGGGCGGCTAGGACGCAAAGCGCGGCGAAGAAAAGGTGGCGGGTGAGGCGCGGGAACATTGCGTAACGAGGCGTCTGCCGGATGGCGAAAAAGCGGAGAGCGGCGGGAGTGTCGGGGCGGCTTGGCGGCGAGGTCAATCGCGGCGGGGAAGCGTGGCGCCGAGTGCGGGTAGCTCGGGCGTGGGCACGAGGCGCAGGTCATAGATGCGCAGGCCCTCGAAGCGTCCGACCGGTGGTGTGGCGTAGAGCAGGCCGATGCCGGGATGGCGGGAGTGAAGCTCGCGACCGAAAGTCGTGTCCTCGCCCAGCACGACAAAACGCACCCCGGCGGCGCGCAGGGCGCGCACGATGGTGCCGAGATTCGTGGCTGGCGACGGCTCGGCGAGGGGTTGCAGCGCGGGGCTGAAAAGCGGCACGAGCGGCAGGTTGAGGGAGCGGCCCAGCGCGGGGTAGGACGGGTTGTCCACGGCGATGAGTTCGCCGGCGGAGGAGGCGGCGAGCGCGCGCCAGAGCTCGAGGCGGGAAAAACGTTGATGAACGGCGTCGGTCGGGGTCCAGAGCGACCACGAGTAGGGCAGCGGCGCGGAGAGCGGGTGGGTGAAAAATATCCAGTGACGCCGGACCGAGTCGGCGGCGCATAGCACCAGCACGGCCGTTATGAGCGCGCGCCAGCGGTCGGGGCGAAGCGCCCAGGCTCCGGTGAGGATGGCGAGCAGCGGCAGGGCGGGGCCGAGGACGCGAAGGCTGTAAACGACGCCGCCCGCGGTGGACGACACGGAGAGCGCCCATAACGCCACCTGGCCGGCGACGAGCGCGAGCAACACGGCGCGGCCGCGAAAAGCGGAGGCGGTCGCGGCAAGCAGCACGAGCGCGCCTGCGCCGACGCCGAGCGTGCCGGCAAGCACGCCGGCGAAATCCGGCACCACGGAGGGCTGCCAGAAACGCCGGATCTCGCCCATCAGGTAGTCGTGGTAGGCGGGGACGGGAAACAGGCCCAGCACATCGTGGGCGAAGAGCGGGTTGCCGGTGAGCAGCCAGTTCCTCGCATACCATGGGACGACGAGCGCGATCATGGCGGCGGCGGCCGCGACGAGGTGCGCGCGAGGTGGCCGGGCGGTGGCGAGCAGGCCGAGTGCGATGACGGGAAACAACAGGTTGTAGTCGCGGCAGAGCGCCGCGAACGAGGCGGCGACCGCGCACCAGAGCGCGTTGGCCAGGGTGGGATCGCGGCGATGGGCGAGCAGCGCGTGGGCGAGGAGCAGCAGGGCGAGGCCGGAAAGGCCGGTCTCCTGTGCGATGGAGACGGACGCGAGGAAGAGAGACGAACCGGCGAGGGCGAGCACGGCGAGGCGGGCGCCGAGCGGGCCGTGCAGATCGCGCGCGATGCGCCAGACCAAGACGCCGGACAGCGCGAGCTCGGCGGCGAGGCGGATGGAGATGAGCGGGCCGGAGGTGGAGCCGGCGGCGAGGTATATCCAAAGATTGGATACAGACGTGAGGGGCGGTATGCCGTCGCACCACGGGTAGAGAGCGAAATCGGCGTCGGAACGCGGCGGGTAAAAGTCGAGCCGGCCGGTCTCGGCCATGAGCCGGGCGAGGTGATCCCAGCGCCAGAGGTTGTCCCAGCCGGCGAGGGGATCGAGGACGCCGCGCAGGACGACTGAGGCGAAGGCGGCGGCGCAGGGCAGGACCCACCAGAGCTCGCGCGGGAGAGAGCGGAGCGAAAGGGTGGGCAGCGTGGGCGGGCGGAGCGGCGGCGCGCCCCGCAAGCGCGACCAGAGCAGGCCGGCGGCGGCCGCCGCCGCCAGAGCGAGGCCGAGGGGTGCGAAGCCGATGGCGACGCCGAAGGCATCGCAGGCGAGGCCGGCGAAAAAGAGGATGAGCAGCCCGGTGACAAAGGCGGTGGCGGGGCGGCAGGGTGAGGGCAAGGCGCGGGTGGCGAGGTGGCCCGCGACAAGGAGGAGAACGAGCGCGGCGAGCGCGCCGAGCCAGTGCCATGGATCGGCGGCGGTGGCGGCGGGTAAGGGCATGGCGGCGGCGGCTGGTTTCCGAAGGGGGATGCGTCTCACCGCGTTTTGGATGCGATGAGCCAGAAGGACGTCAGGGCACGGGCTGGTGCAGTCGCACGGCGGGGGTTTCGCCATTCAGGATGGCGAGGTCGTAGATGCGGGCGGCGCCGACATCGAGGGTGGGTGGCATATCCCACCACGCGCGGATGCCGGGGTGGGCGCGGGCGGCGAAATCATTGTAGGGGGTGAAGCGAGTGAACACGAGGAAGCGGAGACCGGCGCGGCGCAGGATGGCTATGGTTTCCTTCATCCCCGCCTCGGGATGGGTGATGAGGGCGGCTTCGGGGCCGTAGAGGGAAACGGCCGTGCCCCCGCGGGCGCGGGTGGCTACGAAGAGTCCGGGGTTTTCGAATACGATGCCTTCGCCGCGGGCGGCGGAGACGAGGACGCCGAGGTAGGCCGGATCACGGAGGCCATCCGGAACGTGATGCGGGGAGGACGAGGCGGCGAAGGGCGGGGCCAGGGGCGCGCCAAGGAAACGGGGGGCGCGCACGGAGGCATCGGCGGCGGCCAGGAGGGCGAGCAGACCGAGCGCAAGGCGCGCGAACGGTCGGCCGGTCCACGGCGGGCGGACCGCGATCACCGCCAGCAAGGGGAGGATGGGGCCGAGCACGCGGAGGGCGTAGAACCAACCGCCGGCGGTCTTGGGGACTGACAACCACCAGAGCACAAGGCCGCAGGCGGCGAGGATGGGGAGGGTGGGCGAGCGACGCAGCGCGAGCGTGGCGTGCGCGAGGCCGAGCAGGCCGCCCATGCCGAGGGCGACGGCAAAGGTGGCAAGGTAAACGGGCCAGAGGCCGGGCCGGTTAAGCGGGTCGAAATACACTGTCGCGATGCGCAGTGTCTCGGTGAGGTGGAGGGGCGCGGGGAGGAGTCCGGCGAATTCGTGCGGGTAGAGCGGGTTGCCGGTGAGCAACGCGTTGCGCAGATACCAGGGGGCGGCGGCGAGGAGGCCGAGGGCGGCGAGGGCGAGGTGGGCGCGGGGCGCGCGGGCGAGCAGAAGCAAGCCGAGGGCGAGCGGGGCGTAGAGCAGGGCGTAATCGCGGGTCCATGCGAGGCCGGCGGCGGCGAGGCCGATCCAGAGGGCGGTGGAGCGGCGGGGGGCGGCACGGTAATCGGCCAGAAGATTGGCGAGGAGGAGAAGGCAGACGGTGGTGGCGCCGGTTTCCTGGGCCATGCTCATCGAAAGGGCGAAGATGGGCGAGGCGGCGAGCAGGGCGAGGGCGAGGAAGGCGCGGCGCGAGTCGCCCTCGCGCCTCGCGAGCCGCCAGGTGAGCGCGATCACGAGCGCGAGCTCGGTTGCCACGCGGCAGAAGATGAGGCCGGGGGCGGTTGAGGCGGCGGCGAGGTAGAGCCAGAGGTTTTGAAACGCGATTGCAGGCGGGATGCCGTCAGGCCACGCGTAGAGACGAAAAGAGTCGGCGTCGCGTGGCGGGTAAAACTCGAGGCCGCCGGTCTCGAACATGAGGCGCGCGAGGTAGTCCCAGCGGAAATCGTTGTCCCAGCCGGCAAGGGGAACGCGCCAAGTGTGGATGAGGAGGGCGCCAAGGCCGAGCCCTATGGCGAGAACGGCGGGGGCGGTGCGCCAGTCGCGGGTGAGGTCGATGCGAGGCGGGCGCAGGGCGATCAGTTCCGCGCGGCGGGCCGGGTGAGCGGCCAGCCAGCCGGCGAGCGCGGCGAGGCCGAGCGCGGCGAGGAGCGGGCCGAATTGAAGACTCAGGCCGACGGCGGAGAAGGCGAGGCCGAGGAGCGGGAGCGCGAGATAGGCGCCGAGCCAGGCGGTCGCCCAAGGTAGGGGCGAGGGAAGGGGCAGGGTGAGGAGACGTCCGAGGCCGAAGAGGCCGAGTGTAGCGAGGACGGCGGGGGCGAGCAGCCAAACGGCAAAGACGGGAAAGTCATCAAACACGGGCACGGTGTGGTGTCAGAGCCCTAGGTCCGAGGGCCGGTAGATCTCGAGTGTGGTGGATTCGTCCCTCAAGTGTCGAAGGTCGCAGATCCTTTGGCTGAAGACGTGCAAGGGCGGACGGGTTGCCATAGAATAAGCCGAGGTGCGGGTGTGCGACATAGCAGGACCGTTGGTCCTCGAGTCTTCATTCAGGACGACGACTAGGAGACTGCGAGGCAAGGCGGAGAAAGCGCGATCGCGCCGGTCTGAAGAATTTCGAGGGAAAGGTGATGCCATCCGAACGCGATGTCCCAGCCGGCGAGGGGGTCGTGTAGACCGCACAGGACTACGGAGACGAAGGTGGCGACGCAGGTCAGGAGCCGTCAGAGCTCGCGCAGTGTAGAGTGGCGCGATTGGGCGCACGGCGCGGGTGGCGAGGTGGCTGGCGACGCCGAGGGCGGCGATCGAGGCGGGAGCGGGCATGGTGGCGGAGTCACGCCTCCTCTTTGGCGAGGTCGTAGATGGCGAGGCCGCGATGGTAGCCGACGGGTGGTTTTTCGAGGAGGCGTGAGATGCCGGGGTGGCGGCGGTTGATGGCGCGGGCATCCTCGCTCTCTTCCACGAGGACGACGAAGCGCACACCGGCCTGGCGCAGGCCGCGAATGATCTCCGCGCGGCTGGTCTCGGCACCAGCCAGGGTCAGGGCGTGTGCCAGCGGGCTGGAGAAGGTAGTGATGCGGATGCCGCGGCTGGCGCCGACCACGCCGAAGATGGGTTGGTCGGCGAGGATGACACCGTCGCCGGCAGCTGGACCAAGCGCTTCCCACAGCGCGAGACGGCGGTAATCGAGCAGGGCGGATTGGTGAAGCGCGGCGGCGGCGGGCGAGGCGAGACGCGGCGTGCCGGCGAAGTAGTCGAGAAAAGTCCAGTGGCGCTGGCTGGCGTCCAGGGCGGAGACGGCAAGCAGTCCGGCGCAGGCGAGACGGGCGGGGCGAGGCCAACGCGCAAGCGCGCCGGCGAGCACGGCGAGGACGGGCAGGGCGGGCCCGAGCACGCGGTAGCTGTAGAGCAGGCCGCCGGCGGTGGAGGACACCGAGACCAGCCAGAGCGCGGCTGTGGTCAGCGGCAGCCAGGCGAGGAAGCGCAGCCCGCGTGCCGGGCCGGCGAGGACGAGCAACGCA
>JALOTV010000147.1 GCA_025457685.1 Opitutaceae bacterium | reverse complement strand
GCCGCGCTCGACTGGCCTTATCAAGCGGTCGTCGGCGGATCGCGGCAGGCCTTCGACCTGCCCGGCTCCGAGGTCGTCGTGGGCGCCTACCAGACCGCGCCGATGCGTCTGGGCGCGGCCGTCGCCGTCGTGCCCGTGGGCAAGGGCCGCGTGGTGCTTTCCACGCTCGATCTGGTCGGCCAGCTCGAACGCTCCGTCACTCCCGCCGCGGTGGCCCGCCGCCTCGTGGCCAACTACCTCGCCTTCGCCGCCGGCTCGTCGCGGCCGATCCGCATCCTGCCCATCGGCGACTCGATCACCGAAGGCAATGCCGAGCTAGGCTCCTACCGTCTGCAGCTCGCCGAGATGCTGAAGGAGGCCGGCGTCGCCTTCGAATACGTCGGCAGCCGCACGACCCAGGGCGGCCTCGGCCACGAGGCCTACAGCGGCAACAACGCCGAATTCGTGGCCAAAAAAGTCGCCGAGCATGCGGCCGGAAACGTGCCCGACATCGCGTTGATCCACGCCGGCCACAACTACTTCGCCGAGAACGCGCCGGTGCCGAAGATCATCGCGGCCACCGAGCGCATGATCGCCTCACTCCGCGCCGCCAACCCGCGCGTCACCGTGCTCGTCGCCCAAGTCATCCCCAGCGCCAAGCTGCCCAAGTATTCCTACATCCCGGAGTTGAACGCGGAGCTGGCGCGCGTCGCGCCCGGCTGGAGCACGCCGGAGAGCCGCGTGCTCGTCGTCGATCAGTTCACCGGCTTCGACCCCGTCGAGGATACGGTGGCCGACCTCGTGCATCCCAACGCGCGCGGCATCGAGAAACTCGCGCGCCGCTGGTTCGAGGCGCTCGAGCGCCACCTGCACGATTCACCGCCCGCGCGCTAGGCGCGGTCATTTTTTTTAAACTTTCGCCCATGCCCCATACCCCACACGTCTTCGCTAAAAGGCCCATTCCGTCGCCTTGGTTTCTTCTGCTCGCGCCGCTTGTTTTTGCCGTCCTGTCGGTCGGTGCCGGCGCGCAGGGTCTCGAGCAACTTCACAGCTACGCGAGCTGGCCCAGTGGCTGGCGCCAAAACACCCAGCTCGCGTCCACTCGTGTCCTTGCCATCGAGGCCACGCGCTACGATCTCGCCCTCAATCTCGCCGACTTCACGCAGAGTCGTTTCGCGGCCCGCAACGCCAGTTATCCTGGCTATCTCGCCGCGTTCGCACGCAATCCTAGGGACCTCCTCGATTTGCCCGTCGCCGCCCTTGGCCTGACTCTGACCGAGGGCGGGCGCGTGTGGACCGCGACGACCTGCATCGCGGGAGAGGCCACCGGACCGCTCGCGCTGAAGGAGGCCTGGCTATGGGAGTCCGGCCGCTATGTGCAGCACTACGAACTGCACGGCCTGAAATTCACCCAGTCGGGCTCGACCCTCGCCTCCGCGAGCAGCCTGCGTGTGGTGGCCTGGCCGGACACGCTCACGCTTACTTTGTCCGTCACGCCGGCGTCTTCCCTTCCCGCCGGCGCCAAGTTGCGCGTGGATTTTGCCGGCGTCGGCGTCGCCGAGCAAAGTTTCCCCACCGCCTGGCCCGCCGGGGAGACGCGTCTGGTGCGGCTCAACTACCAGCCGGGCGGCAATCGCGCGAACCTCCCCGTCACGATCACGGCCGCGATGAACGGCACGGCGCAAACGACGGCTTTTTCCGCCGAGAAAAACTGCCTCGTCACCTCGATCATCAACCCCACGCGTTCGTTTCCGATCACGTATCAACCCCTCCGGCAAAACGATCTGATCACGCTCACCGTCAACAATGCCGGCACCACGCCGCTCCTCGTGCCCTACCTGCTCGATCTGCGTCGCCCCGCCAGCATCACCGGACTCGTGCCCGTGCTCTATGACGCGCAGCAGATGCCCACCGGCGTGCCCATCCAGCTGAGCAAAAACTGGCACTACCCTGCCATGACCAACTACCTCATGGGCTACGCCTATTTGCCCGCGCCGCCGGGGCAGACCCAATACACCATTCGTGTCGTTTACGGCTTCTTCGGCACGGTGCCCTCCGCGTCGCACGCCCAGCTCTCGCTGGTCGGCTATGACAAGGCGGCCAACGGACGCTGGGAACAGCTCGCCATCGGAGCCTGGGGCGAGACCACCTGCTTCGATCTCGATATGAGCGCCGTGGACGTGGCCGTGACCGATATCCGCCTGCTCACCGCCCGGGCCGGTCCGGGGGCTCGCCGTTGGGATTGGACCACCGCCGGCTGGGGCGGCGACTGGCTCGATCTCTCCATCGGTGGCTTCACGCCCAAGCTGACTTTCGGCCGGATAAAAACCAGTTACGTCGCGCACGGCCCCTGCCTGACCGAAGTCCACTACAAGGGCGCCTACGGCGACGGCCTGGTCCTGCTCGACGCGCGGGTGCGCACGCTTCGGACCAACGACTTCGCCCGCACCTTCCAGCGCCTGCGCTACCAGTTCAACAACGACACCGACATCGTCGCCGCCAACGTCGTCTTTTACCGCCTCGGCAGCCGTGGAGATTTTGTCACCCCGCGTTTTGTTTACGGACACGCCGAAGATCGCACCGCCGAGTTCCACGTGCCGGTGAACACCGCGCTCGGGGCAAAGGTGGTGGACCGGCAAAATTTCACCGCCACCGGCCCGTGGTGGGTTTACCTTCCCGACGCGGACTCCGTGTTGTCGTCGACTTCGACCGCGTTGTTTCGTCAGCGCGGCCGCGCCACCGACGGGGATCGCGGTTTTGTGGTCCGTTCCTACTCGGCCACCTTTGACGGGGTGCCCTACACCACGCCCACGCTTACGGCACAGAATTTCCGCCCCGTGCTCGATGGGAAGGGCGCCAACATCAACGCCCTGCTCGTGCCGCCGCCCGGCGTGACGCACATTCGCAAAAACGACGTCGTCGAGTTTGAGGTCGAGTTGATCACGCTGCCGCGCGCGGCCGAGGACTACTACGGCGACAACGACGCCTTTCGCCAGCGTCTGCGCGACCACCCTTCCGGCTGGCAAAACGTCCAGCGCGCCGCGAAGGACAACGCACTCCAGGTCTCCGCGACGGGCGGCGATGTTCTGGAAACCTACCCCGTGGTGGTGCGCGCCACGGCTCCCGTGGTCGAGGTCACGATCACCGGCGGCATGGGCTTCGTGCCTTTGCGTTTCGAGGGCCTGTCCCCGGCGACAGGTTGGTCGCTCTTCCGCGTTCAAAACGGCGTCGAGACTCCGCTCAACCAGGCCGAGCTCGGCAACGACTACTGGCAGGTGGACCCCACCGGTCAAAGCGGCGTCTTCAATCTGGTTTTCAATGTCCCCCTCGACGGCATCCCGCAGTCCACCTGGCGCCTTCGTCGCTAAGTTGTCTCCACCGTTCCCCCACTTCCGCACATGAAAGCCAGCCTCACGTCCGTGCTTCTGAGCACGCTTCCGCTCCTGGTCTACCCCGGCCACGCCGCCGCGCAGTATTCCCACTCGGCGCGTTCCCTGCCCTTTGCCCTCGATCTGTCCCCGCCGCCGGCGGCGCTCGAGCTGGCGCCGCTGATGATGGTCCCGTCGGGGGAGACCGTCACGCTGGACGCGACCCCGCCCTCCGGTGAGTCCGCAAACTTCACCTACCAGTGGTATTTTAACGGTCGCCCCATTCCCGCCTCGGTCGGAGGGGCGTCCGCGCGACTCCCGATTCAGGGCCACGCCGTGAATCAGGGCGTGTGGCGCGTCGTCGTCTCCAACGCCCGAGGCAGCACCGAATCCACGTTTGATTTTCAGGTTCCGGGCGCGCCCGCGCCCCGCTTCGAAATGGCCATCCAGGCCGTCGCGGATGGCGGATCTTCCGTCGAGCTCGCCTTCCCCGCCGCCTACGGGCGGGGCTACTCCATCCAACGCTCCACCGACCTCCTGACCTGGACGACGCTCGAGAGCGATGTCCCCGGCCAGGGCGGCATGTTGGTGCGCCGTTACCCCTCCGGCTCCGAGCCGCGCGCGTTTTATCGCGCAGTGCAAAACCCCTGAGCCCGTGAACCACAAACCCGCCCGCCGTTTCGCCGTGTCCTTTCTTTCTTACCCCCGCTTTCTGCAGGCGACCTGCCTCGTCGCTTTGGCGTCCGGCTTGTTCGCCGGCCAGGTTCGCGTCAGCAACGTCTCCGCGGTTCCCCGTGCCAGCGGCAGCTTGGTCGATGTCACCTACACCCTCTCCGTCGACGCCGGCGAAACCGCCATCGTCGCCCTGCGCGTCTCTCGCGATGGCGGCGACAGTTTTCAAATCGCGCCTCCCTCCAGCATCGCGCCGGGCAGCGCCCACGGGCTGGCCGTCAGCGCCGGCGCCGGCAAACTCATCGTCTGGGATAGCGCCCTGCAAAACTGGCCGGCCACGCCTCTGCCTTCCGTGTTGGTGGAGGTCATCGCCTCTCCGCTGGGCGGCATGGTGCTCGTGCCCAACGGCACCTACACCCAAGGCAGCCCGACGGATGAGCTCGGCCGCCAGACCAACGAGCCCCAACGTCAGGTCACGCTCACGCGCTCCTTTTTTCTGCAAAGCACCGAGGTGAGCTGGCGGCAGTGGAACACGGTTCGCGACTGGGCGCTGGTCAACGGCTACACCGACCTCGCGCCGGGCCGAAAGGGCAGCCTGGGCACCGCCATCAACACCGAGTTCGATCCCGTCACTTTCGTGAACTGGTTCGATGCGCTCAAGTGGCTCAACGCTCGCAGTGAAATGGAGGGCTACACGCCCGCCTACACCCTCGCGGGCGGGGTCGTTTACCGCACCGGTGAGGTCGTGCCCACGTGGGACCCTGCGGCGAACGGCTATCGTCTGCCCACCGAGGCCGAGTGGGAACGCGCCTGCCGCGCCGACACCACCACCGCCTACCACAATGGTCCCATTTCCCTCATGGGCGGCACTCCGCCCGATCCGAACTTGAAGGAGATCGGCTGGTTTCTCGGCAACAGCGGCTCCCAGACGCGCCCGGTCGCCGGACGCGCGGCCAACGCCTGGGGGCTCTACGACATGTCCGGCAATGTCTGGGAATGGTGCTGGGATCGCTACGCCACCTACGGCACCACCGCTGTCACCGATCCTACCGGCCCCACCACCGGCACCCAGCGCGCGAAGCGCAGCGGCAGCTGGGGCTCCCAGTCGCAAAATTGCCGGTCGGCCTATCGCACGAGCGGCGACCCCTTCGCCCGCGCCTGGAGCGACAACTTCCGCCCCGCCCGCAACACCGACTTCGTCGCCATCCCGGCGGGCATGTTCACCCAGGGCACCCCGACCACCGAAACCATCCGCGTGTTCAACGAGATCCCGCGTCAGGTCACGCTCAGCCGTCCCTACTTCATGCAGCGCACCGAGGTCACCTGGGCCCAGTGGACCCACGTGCGCGACTGGGCGACGGCCGCCCGCGGCTATGGCGACATCACGCCCGGGCAAATGGGCCACCCCGGAGACGCCGCCAATTCCCCCCTGCATCCCGTGACGATGATCGGTTGGCACGACGCCGTGAAATGGCTCAACGCCTGGAGCGAAAAAGAAGGGCTGCGTCCCGTTTACCGCGTGCGCGCCGCCGCCGCCGGCAGCAGCCTCGGCGCCGTTTATCGTCGCGAGTCCGATTACTCCCCCGAGACCCAGATCGTGGCCGCCGATCCCGAGGCCAACGGCTACCGACTCCCGACCGAGGCCCAGTGGGAACACGCCGCGCGCGCCGGCTCCGCCACCGCGCTGCCCAACGGTGCGATCTCCGGAGCGGTCACCGACGCCAACCTCGGGCTCATCGCCTGGTATGCGGCCAACTCCAACCAGCGCACCCAGCCTGTGGCCGGCAAACCCGCCAACGCCTGGGGCCTCCATGATATGCTGGGCAACGTCTCCGAATGGTGCGCCGACTGGTATTTCTTCGATGCAGTGAACGGAGCCCTTCCCGTCGTCGATCCCGAGGGCCCCGAGCTCGGCTCGCGCCGGATCTATCGCGGCGGCAGCTGGAACGACAGCGCCCACGCCTGCCGCCCCGCCATGCGCATCGGCTACGCCACCGTCACCCGCTCGCCCCAGCACGGCTTTCGCGCCGTAATTATTCCATGAATACACGTTCCATCGCCGGCTTCGCGTTCCTTCGGGTTCTCGCCATTTCGCTTCTCGCCGTTGCGCCGGCCTTTTCCGCCCCGACCGCGTCCGCGTCTTGGGAAGAGCCTCGGCTGATGGACCTTCGTCCGGGCGGCACGTTTCGCATCGGCGTGAAAACCATCCGCTGGACTGCGGATCTGAACCGCGACGGCCTCATCGATGCCGGCGAGGTCGAGGTGCGGGCCGACACCGATGCCGGCTGGAGCCCCGCTGATGCGCAAGCCTACGAGCATCTGGTGAAGTGGCGCCTGCTGCTCGAGCTCGATCCCGCGCCGTCCCATGTCTACCGCCGCGTCGGCGAGCGCGCCCTGCGCGTTTTTGTCGATTCGCCACCGGACGTCCGTCCCGGAGACAAGCGGCCGGCCGCGATCTTCTTTTTCGGCGGCAGCTGGAATGTCGGCTGGCAGGGCGAGTTCATGGCCTACACCGAGTATCTGGCCAAGCGCGGCATGGTCTGCTTCCGCGTTGATTACCGTGTCGGCTTCCGCGACGGCGCCGAGGGGCGCGATCTACGCGCGGTGGACGATGCCCGCGCCTCCTTGCGCTGGGTGATCGCGAATGCGGAGCGGTTTGGCGTCGATCCCGCAAGGCTGGTCACGATCGGCGAGTCCGCCGGCGGGCATCTGGCCATCGCCGCCGCCCTGGCATCCGGACTCGATCCTGCGGACGATGTAGGGTCCGACCCCGCGCTCGCCCCGCACGTGAAGGCCATCGTGTCCGCCTTTCCGGTGTCCGAAACTGGCGACCGCCGCATCTCGCCTTGGCACCTGGTCAACCCGTCCATGCCGCCGCTCTTCCTCACCTGGGGCACGAAGGACGTGTTCGCCGAAAAGCTGGACAAGTTTGTCGCGCATGCCCGCGAGCTGGGCATCGCGCCCACCGTGCACGTGGAGCCCGAGGCCAGGCACGGCTTCATCCTTTTCGCACGCTACCAGGCGGAGTCGCTGGCCCGCATCGATGCGTTTCTGACCGGTCTCGGGATTCTGCGCGTCGGCGAAAAGATCACCCCGGGTCCCGATTTTACGCGCCGTCAGGCAGAGCTGCTCTCCGCCTACCGCTCGCGGCACGCTGGGTCCTGACGCATAGACCTGCCACTCGCCAGGATCTCCGCCTGGTGCCCTGGGCGCCGCGGCGGCTCCGTTCTATTCTCACGATGTCCGCATATCCCACGGCTAAACACCGTCACGCGCCTCTTCCGCAAGAGCTGGGCCTTTCGCTGGTCGTTGTCGCGCTTGGCATCCTCCTCGCCGCCTACGGCTGGCACGATGCCCCGCCCGGCAGACCCAACGCCTTCCTCAACTTCGACAACGTGGTGGACGGCGTCGCCACCCCGTTGTCCTACTATGCCAGCAGCGGAGCCACGTCGGAGGAGAGCGATGCTGCCTATTTCGCCCGGCTAATCCGGGAAGCCTACGCGGCCGGCGCCTTCACCGTCAAAGTGCTGGACACCATGACCACCACCATGGGCGTTACTGACAGCGAGGTTTTCTCTCTATTCCAGAAAGCCTACCAGACCTTCAACGACGCCGAAAAAGCTAGTTTGCGGGTAAAATTGTGACAGCCCTGATTGTATTTAAACCTTCCCGACGAAACGGCTCCGCCGTTCCGCTACGCCCGAGTATGCTTCGTAGCG
>JALOTV010000146.1 GCA_025457685.1 Opitutaceae bacterium | reverse complement strand
TCCTTGCCACCGCCCGCTCCCCGTCCGGCCCACGCCGCCGACGGGGCGCTTCCTGCGGCAAGCTCTTCGGCTCCTGTCCTCGGAAGCGCCCCGTCGGCTGGACGTCAACTCGGGCGGGGCCTCTGTCCACCAAATCGAGGCAATCTCAGACTTTCCCCCCTTACCCCCCTTTCGTGTCGCGCTGCGGGTCATGCGCGGCCCCTGCGGGCGATCTATCATGAGGGGAGGGAAATTGCCCCGGCCCTGTGTCGTTTATCATAAAGGCAGGGGAATCACCCGGCGCGGCGCGCTTCACGGCTTCCCGCTTGCGATCTGAAACACCCCGGCGAACAGGCCAAGGGTGGAGAGGACAACGAGGGCAAGGGCGAGCCAAGCCCCCAGCTTGGAATCTGCGCCGGGCTTGTCGGGCGTCTCAGGCATGGGCGGAGGTCTCGGCTAGTTGGTCGTGTAGTGGCGTGACAACGAGACCGGCGACGAAAGAAGACAGGGGGACGCCTTGCGCATTGGCCAAAGCGGTGAGCCGGGCGGCGAGGTCGGCGGGGCAGTCAAACGAGACGGGAACAGAGGCAGGGCGGGAGGTGGTAGGTTGCGGCATAGGGCCGCTATGGTTCAGAACCTAAAGATTGCGTCAAGTAATTACTAAATAACAGTTTAAGACAAGACAGCGTAACGCAGTGAAAGATGCTGTAAGACAGCCCCGCCCCTCCGCGAAAGGGAAAGGCGGGGTGTCGTTGCCGGGGTTGGGTTACGGCCTGCCCGTGAACTCAGGCGCAAACCGCGCGGCGCTGAGTAGGTCGCGCTGTGCGTGGTAGAACTCGGCGGGGGTCATCGTGTCGGCGGGGTCGATTGCATCACCCAACGACATAAACAAACCACCCTCGGCGGGGCTGCCCCGGTTCCACTCTTTTTCAAGCTGTGCCAGCGATTCAAAAACCGGCACGCGCCGGAAGTCCAAAAGGGCGGGCTCTAGCTTCACGCCCTCCGCCGTCTCCTTGTTCAGAATCTCGTCAGGCGTTAGACCCGCCGTGCTTTTTAACAGGGCGTAGGCTGTGGCCTCGGCTGGCGTTGGCGGTTCCGTCCGGGAGAACGAGCCTAGTGGGCTGCCTCCCTCTGTGGGTCTGAAGATGAACCAACGAAGCGGGAGGGTGTCAGGTGTCGGCATGGTTCAGGCGGTGGCGACTTTGGCCGCTTGGATAAGGGCTTGAACTTCAGCCAAGGAGTAGCGGACGAGGTTTGCCCCAAAGACGAACGGTGTGAGTTTCCCGGCGCGTTGCATTCGCTTTACGGTTTCAGGGTGAACGCTGAGGCGCTTTGCGACCTGTTGACGGGTGAGGAAGTCCGGGGCGTTTTCTTGGCGGGCGGGGGTGAGAGTGTCGGGCGGTGTTTTCATGGTGGGGATGCTGTTGGACACGGCGCGGGGCTGTTGCCCTTGGCTGTGGTTTGTCATAAAGGGAGGGGAATAGCGGGGGCCTGCGGGCTCTGTTCCGTGCGCTCTGAAAAACACTGATAAACACACAGACGCCCCTTGCTCCTTCGCCCTGATAGCAAGCCCCGCCAATAGCTCCGCAAAGCTGAGGGGGTGTCGCCTTTTCGGGGTTTTCTCAGGTCATACCATACCAAGGTAGCGGGTGGGGCATGGGTGCCCGCAAATCAAAGCCCCACCCGCGCGCCCCTGCTACCTACTCGGCAAACGAGACCTCCGGCGCATAGGTCAAGGCCGTCTCTTCCTCGGCGTGTCGCCAACGGAAACGAAGTTCCCCCGTGGTGTGGTCAATAACGATACCGGCGAACAGGCGGCGAAGCAGAGCGTTCAGGGCGGTGCGATCTAGGGGCGTCTTGCTCGCCTCGGCTTTCAGTTCTTTCAGCCGCGCCGACACAAGGGAGCTATCCAAGCCGGACACCTGAAGGGCATCGTAAGGGTTTTGACGGGAGAGACGGTCAAGGCTTTCCACCAAGAGAAAGCTACCACGGGGAACGACGCCCTTCTCTACGGCCTCTAGGAACTCCGCGAGTTTCCCGCTCTGTGCATTGGCTCCGTGGTAGCCTGAAACGCCTAGGTCTCGGTAAGTCAGTTCCTCGTCAAGCGTCAGGCCGTTTGCCTCTGCGTAGCGTTGGGCAAGCTCTGTCTGGCGTCGGTAGCTGTCGCCCGCCATTTGCTCAGGCGTCGAGAAACGAAGGTAGCTGTAAGCCTTCGTGAGTTTGGCTGTTTTCTTGGCTCGCATGATGTCGGCGAGCAGGGAGGAGAGAGCGTTTTGCATGGGTCTGCAAGAACCCAATGGCAAACCCGCCGGCATCCCGTGCGTGCAGTTGATGCCGGACATGCGTTGCGCGCTTTTCGGCCGGCCGGAACGTCCCGCCTTTTGCGCGGGCCTGCAGCCCTCGCCAGCGATGTGTGGGACCGATCGGGAGGATGCGTTGGCGTATCTGGCGGCGCTGGAGCGCGCCACCTGCCCGTGAGCGGGCGCATCGTCCGAGACGGAAAATAATCTTCGGTCGCATGCGCCGCGCGCGACTCTGTGCTACCTCTGCACTTACCACCACCCATGACCACCAACTCACCTCGCCTGCTCGCTTCGGTCCAGTCTTCCTTGGTTTTTGGCTGCCTCGCCGCCTGCGCCCTCGCCGCGCCGCTCGCCGCCCAATCCGGTGGCCGCCCGGTGCCTACGCTCAAGGTCGAGACCTCCTACGCCGGCGAGACCGACCTGGAGGCGCGCGGCGCCGATGTCGGTGAACTGGCGGTGTCGCGCGTGGTGACCAGCCTGGACCTCCCGCTCGCGCCCTTGTCGGAGTCCACCACGCTGGGTGCGGATTTCGGGTTCTCGGCTTTTTACCTCGATGGCAGCGGCCCCGTGCCCTTGCCCGAAAAACTCGAGTCGGTGGAGGCGGGCTTGTCCACGCGGCACCGCTTTGACGACCGCTGGAGCCTGATCGCGCGTGTCTCCGCCGGCGTGGCGGGCTCGGGCGGCACCTTCGCGTCGGATGGCTTCAACGCCGGCCTGTTCGCCCTCGCGAGCTACCAGTTCAGCGAGACTTTTTCCGCCGGGGCCGGGTTTGTGTATAACTCGCTCTCCGAATCCCTGCCGATCATTCCCGTGGCGGGTGTGCGTTGGGATTTTGCTCCGGAGTGGAGCTTCACCCTGGCCTTCCCCAGCACGCGCGTCACCTGGACCGCCAGCGAGCGGCTCAAGCTCCGCGTCAGCCTCGATCTCGACACGGGTAGCTTCCACGTGAAGGACGACGCGCTCCCCGCGACCGTGGGTGTCGGCGGGCGGCCCGACCTGAGCGACTCCATCCTCGATTACACGGCGGTGAGCGCCGGTATCGGCGCGAGCTACCTCCTCATCGATTCCCTGACCCTCGACGCCACGCTCGGCTACAATTTCTCCCGCAGCGCCGACTTCGACGAACGCAACTACGAGATCGAGGCCGACGGCGGTGCGCCCATCGTCCGCCTTGGCCTGACCTACGCCTTCTGACGGCGGCTTCGCCCAACCCCGCGCAGTCGGACCACGAGGCTGCGCGGGCTGCGTTTTTTTAGGCACCGTGGCGTCTGGTCTTTTCCTTCCATTAATTATATTCATAGATTGAGCGACTTTATCAATCTATGTGCGCCCAAGCTCTTCGCATCGCAGTCGTGGGATATGGAAACATCGGCCGTTCGGCCGTCGAGGCCGTGCAGGCCGCGCCGGACATGGAACTCGCCGGCGTGATACGCCGCAGCGCCGGCGGGCAGGTGCCCCCGGAGCTGGCGGGCATCGCCATCGTGGACGACGTGGCCAAGCTGGGCAAAGTGGACGCGGCTCTGCTCTGCGGCCCCACCCGCAGCATCCCCGAGACCGCGCCGATCTATCTGCGCCAAGGCATCCACACCGTGGACAGCTATGATATCCACGGTCAGAAACTCTGGGATCTGCGCCAGCAACTCGACGCCCTCGGCAAGCAGCACAACAGCGTCGCCGTCGTGTCCGCCGGCTGGGATCCAGGCAGCGACTCCGTGTTGCGCGCGCTGCTTCTGGCCATGGCGCCGCGCGGCATCACCTACACGAACTTTGGTCCCGGCATGAGCATGGGCCACTCGGTCTGCGCCAAGTCCAAGCCCGGGGTTAAGGATGCGCTCTCCATGACCATCCCCACCGGCACCGGCGTGCACCGCCGCATGGTGTATGTGGAGCTCGAGGCCGGTGCCGAATTCGCGGCGGTGGAAAAGGCGATCAAGAGCGACGACTACTTCGTGAACGACGACACCCGCGTGTTTGCGGTGCCTAGCATCGACGCGCTGAAGGACGTCGGCCACGGCGTGGCCATGCAGCGCAAGGGCGTGAGCGGCGCGACGCACAACCAGCTTTTCGAGTTCAAGATGACGATCAACAACCCCGCCCTCACCGCGCAGATCATGGTCTCCTGCGCCCGCGCGGCGGCCCGTCGCCTGCGCCCCGGCGCCTACACCATGCCGGAGATCGCGCCGATGGACCTGCTGCCCGGCGAACGTGAAGACCTGGTGAAGAGCCTGGTTTGAGCCTGTGTGCGCGGGCGCGACGATGTTTCGCGCCCCGCGCGTTCGGTGTCGCACATCCGCGGCCGAGACGGCGAATCATCGGCCGTATCGGAAAAACTAATACATCGGCGCCGCACGCTGCGAAATTAGCTAATGTGCGGCGCCGCATGTCATGCGCTGCTATTGGCAGAGCGGGGTGTTTCATGGATCGCCCGGTAGCGGGCGGACGGGTTTACTCGGAGGCACGAACCGTTCATTACCATGACAACGTCTCTTCTTGGGTTTTTGCGCCCGCGAGGGCTCTGGTTGGCCGGATTGCCGGCCTTGCTTGCGACGTCCGCCCTGCACGCCGCCTACACGCAGGTCCTGTATACGCCCGCGGCGGGCGATGCCCAGTATTCGTGGAATTCGCGCTACGCGGGTGAGGGCTATGATGGCGTCGGCGCGCTGACGGTAGGCGTAGCGACCAGCTTTTACTCGGGCATTCCGTCCGACACCCAATACACGGCGGGCATCCTCATGGTCCCGATCGCGTCCTTGCGCGGCGGAGAGCGTTTTTCGCGCAGCTGACGGTGAATGTCATCGGGTTTAGCACCTGGTATTCCTATGGCAGCGTCTCGCTCGGCAAGCTGAGCGTGGCGGACACGACAGTGCTGACCGGCGATGTGGTGGCGGATGGGCTCGGGCCGCTGGCCAAGGCGCGGCCGTCGGGCTACACGGTGTTTGATTCCGGCGTGGGTGCGGCCGGCGGGTTTGATGAGTTTCGACGTCACCACGGCGGTGTCGGCGGACTTGGCGGCGGGCCACGATTACTCGGTCTTCGTGCTCAGCGCTTCGCGCGACACCAGCGGCTCGATCTCATCGGCGGAAAGCGGCAGCGGCGCCTTCCTCACGGCGGTGACCTCCATCCCCGAGCCCGCTTCGGCGGGGCTGTGGGCTGGCGTGATCGCATGCGGATTCGCGGGCGTCTCACGCCGGCGCAGGGCGGCGCGCGCATGAGGTAAAATCAGGCGGCGGACGGTCCGGACGGCGTGGCGTCTGACGCCTGGATGCCGCGCGTCGCGGCGCGCAGGGATGCCACGAAGGCCTCGGGATCGTCGGGGGAAACGACGATCTTTTTGGCGGGGCCAAATTCCAGCACGACGGCGCGGGCGGTGTCGGTCACGTAGGCGCGGTAGTTGCCCAGCACGGGATTGCGATACCAGCCGATGAAGCAGAACAGGCCGCCGTTGCCGCACAGCCGGATCGAGCCGGTCATGGCGTGCGGGTTGGCCTCGAAGGCGGTGAGCCGCGCGAGATCGAAGCGTGTGCTCCAGCCCATGCGATGCACCAGGAGTTGTCCCTGGTGGATCGAGTAGCCGCCGACGGAAAACAGGGCGCTGAAGACGACGATGCCGACGAAGAGCGGCGGCAGCCAGGCGAGGGCGGCGACCTTGGCGGCGTGGTGTTGGGTCAGGGCCGCCGCCGCGGCCAGTAGCAAGACGGCGGAGGGCGTGGTGATCTTGACCAAGCGGCTCCACGGCGCGCCGAACTGGATGCGGGCGTGCGGGTGGCGAAGCGAGTCGGGCGGCACGCCCAGCGCGTCGGCGATGAGGCGCAAGGTCTCGGCGGAGGCCTCGGCGCCGGTCTCTATGCGTTGCACTGTGCGCACGCTCAGGCGGGCGCGTTCGGCGAGCTGTTCCTGGGTCCAGGAGCGCTTTTGGCGTTCGAGGCGAATGCGGGATGAACAATCCATGGCAGAGGTGGGTGTCATAGCACGGAGAGCCTACCCGGCAAAGAGATACGTCACCACGACACGCACCCGACAAGGAGCCGCCAAGGCCCCGACAAGCGCCCGACAAGGCGCTGTGACTACGCCAGCGGCGGGTTTTTTAATAACCTGCGGCGAACGGGAATGGATTTAGTTGGCGGGGGCGGGAAGGTTGCCGAGGAAGACCAGTATCTCTTTCAGGCGGGCGAGGGGCTTGGGGGCGGTGAGGCGCGGGAAGCGGCCGCTCAGTTGCACGAAGTCGTCGCGGCGGCCGGCGCCGGCGCGGATGAGCTTCAGCTTCGAGCCGTCGGTCTCGACGCTGACGATGCCCTTTTGCTCGGCGGCGATGCGGATGGCGGTGACCTGCAACAGGGCGCGGACCTCGTCGTTGAACTTGCCGAAACGGTCGCTCAGCTCGGCCTCGATTTCCTTGAGTTGGGCGGGCGTGCCGGAGAGGGCGAGGCGGCGGTAGAGATCGAGGCGCAGGCGCGTCTCGCCGATGTAGGCGACGGGCAGGCGGGCCTGGATTCGGGATACGGCGACGGCTCCGTCGGCGGAATCGTGGGCGGCCTTGATGGCTTGGTAGCTGGTGGCGGTGGAGGAGGAAACTGGAGCGCCGGGACCGGAAACCTGAGCGGGCGGGTCGCCTTCGCCGACGAAGACGAAGTCGAGCTTCACGGCGGCGCGGATGGCGGCGGCGGTTTTGTCGCCCTTCAGGCGGGCGACGGACTGGCGCAGGAGCTGGCAATAGAGCTCGAAACCCACGCCCACGATGTGGCCGGACTGCTGGGAGCCGAGCAGGTTGCCCGCGCCGCGCAGCTCCAGGTCGCGCATGGCGATGCGGAAGCCGGCGCCGAGCTGGTTGTGGGTGCGCAGCGCGTTGAGGCGCTCGCGGGCGATGTCCACCAGGCGGGTGTGGCGGTGGAGCAGGAGGTAGGCGTAGGCTTGATGTTTGAAACGGCCCACGCGCCCGCGCAGCTGGTAGAGCTGGGAGAGGCCGAAGCGGTCGGCCCCCTCGATGATGATGGTGTTGCAGTTGGGGATATCGAGGCCGGTCTCGATGATGGTGGTGCAGACCAGGACCTGGTGACGGCCGGCGACGAAGGCGGTCATCATCTCCTCGAGCTCGTGCTCGTCCATTTTGCCGTGGCCGACGCCAATATCGACGTCGGGCAGGAGCTCGCGCAGGCGGGCGGCGACGAGGGCGATGGTCTGCACGCGGTTGTGGAGGTAGAAAACCTGGCCGCCGCGGCGGAGCTCGTGGCGGATGGCGTCCACCACGAGTTGTTCGTCGTAGGTTTTGACGATGGTCTGGATGGGGTGGCGATCGACGGGCGGCGTCTCGATGACGGACATGTCGCGCGCGCCGGTCATGGCCATGTAGAGCGTGCGCGGGATGGGGGTGGCGGACATCGAGAGCACGTCCACGGAGACGCGCAGGGCCTTGAGGCGCTCCTTGTGTTTCACGCCGAAGCGCTGCTCCTCGTCGATGACGACGAGGCCGAGGTCCTTG
>JALOTV010000145.1 GCA_025457685.1 Opitutaceae bacterium | reverse complement strand
AGCAAGGCGCGGAGCTCGGCGCGTTCGCCGCCGCGCCACGGCGCGAAATCGAGGCCGAGCGCGCTCAGGTTGACGCAAAACATCTGGAGGCCGCGGGCGATGCGGATGTCGCGCGCGGCGGCGTCCACCAGCTCCTCGTTCCATGGGCTGCTGTTGTAGAGCACGATGCGGCGAAAGCCCGCGGCGGCCACGCTCGCGCACCACTCGTCGAGCGCGGCGTGGGCGGTCGGCACGTCCACCGCAAAGGCGCACGACTCGCTCGAACCGGCCACGAAGCGCTGGGGCGGAAGCACGAGGAGCCGGCCCGCCGGCAGGGCGGGGCGGGCGGCGGCGGCGCGGAGGATGGAAAGCGCGACGGTCTCCTCGGCGTCGAGCGGCGCATCGAGGCCCCAGTCGGCCAGGCCGGTGACGGGCAGGACGACGACGGTGTCGGCCTTGTCCGGCCAGCGGGCAAGCTCGGTCCAGCGCGACCAAGGCCAGAACGTGGCGTCGTCGGCCAGGCAAAGCGGGGTGGGCGAGGGCGGTGCGGGGTTGGGGGCGTGGGGAGCGGACATGGCTGATGGCACCTTAAGCAAATGCGACGCCAAGCGGGAGGCGGGGAAAATCTTGAGCGGTGGCGTGTCGCCAGCCGGTGGCGTCGTGAAGTGGCGGGCGATGGTGGTTTATCGACTCAAGCCGCGCAGGGGCCGAGCAGGAGTTGGGCGCGGGTCCCGGGCGAAGCCTGCTCCGGCGGCACCAGACGCGCGGGCACGCCGAACACCTCTGACACCAGCTCCGGCGTAAGCGTCGACTCCACCGTTCCGTCCGCCACCACGCGGCCACCGCGCAACACCACGACATCATCGGCGTAGGTGAGCACCAGGTTGAGATCGTGCAGCACCGCCAGCACGGCCACGGCTTCGTTCACGGCGAGCCTGCGCGCGAGGGCGAGCACGGAGTGTTGGTGGGCGAGGTCGAGACTCGCGGTCGGTTCATCGAGCAGCAAAACCCGCCCCGCTGGCGCGGCCTCGCCGGGGCCGGCGCGCAGTTGCGCCAGCGCACGGGCCAGGTGCACCCGCTGTTTCTCGCCTCCGGAAAGCGTCGGGTAGTGCCGGACGGACAAGGCGAGCAGGTCCACCACGGCCAGAGCTTCGCGTGCGAAACGCTGCGCCAGCGGTCCCTCGCCCCCGTCTGCGTGGGGGATGCGGCCTAGTCGCACCACCTGCTCGACCAGAAACGGAAACCGCAGATCACTCTCTTGCGGCACCACCGCCCGCCGCCGCGCGATTGCCTGCGGGCGCCAGCCGGCGAGCGGACGGCCTTCGAACGCAATCTCTCCGGAGTCGGGCGAAAACTCGCCGGCCAGCGCCTTGAGCAGGGTGCTTTTCCCCGCGCCGTTGGGGCCCACGACGGCCGTCACCCGGCCGGGGGTGAGCCGTAGCGAAACTCGATCGAGCAGCGTGCGTCCGCCGCGCAGCACGCTCAGTTCGTTGGCGGTGAGTATCGGATGCATGGGAAAAACGCGCATCGGCCTCAAAACGCCCGGCTCCGGCGTCCGCGTCGCAACAGGCTGAAAAACACCGGGGCTCCGAGCGCGGCGGTGAGCACGCCGACCGGCAGCTCCGCCGGCAGGGCGATGGTGCGCGCGGCCAGATCCGCTCCCAGCAGCAAGGCCGCGCCAAGCAGGGCCGAGGCGGGCAGCAGCAGGCGATGGCCGGGGCCGACCATCATGCGGACGAGGTGGGGCACCACCAACCCTATAAAGCCTATGCCTCCCGCGATGGAGACGGCCGCGCCCACCGCAGCGGCCGTGCATAAAATCAGTCTGCGTTTCAAGCGGGCCAGATCCACACCGAGGTGCCCCGCCTCGGATTCACCCAGCAGCAGGGCGTCGAGCGAGCGCGCGAGCCCGGGCACCAGCACCAGCGCGGGCAGCACGAAGGGCAGCGCGGCGGCCAGCTTTGGCCAGGTGACCTGTCCCAGGCTCCCCAGCGTCCAAAAGGTGAACTGGCGCAGCTGTTCGTCGTCGGCGAAAAAAAGCACGAGGCCCACTCCGGCGCCTGCCAGTGCGTTCAGCCCCACGCCGGCGAGCAGCATCAGGGCCACCACCACCCGGCCCTCCACGATCGAAAGACGGTGCATGAGCGCGGTCGCGCCCAGCGCTCCGGCAAGTGCGAACACGGGCAGGGAAAGTTGTCCCAAGAAAATGGATACGCCGCCGAGCGCGGCGGCCGCGTAGGTGAGGGCGAGCGCCGCGCCCAGCGCCGCGCCCGCGGTCACGCCGATGAGCCCGGGATCGGCCAGCGGATTGCGGAACAGGCCCTGCAGGGCGGCGCCGCACAGCCCCAGCACACCGCCGACCAGCACCGCGCCCAGCGCGCGCGGCAGGCGCAGGGAGTAGAGCACCGTCCGCTCCACCGCTTCGAGTTCCTCCCCGCGTCCAGTGAGCCCGAGCCAGAGCGAGGCCGTCGGGAGGCGGATGGCGCCAAGCGCCAGCGCCGCGATGAAAAGCACGACCAACAAAAGTCCCAATCCGGCCAAAACGGCCGGGCGGCGGGCGACAGGCGGCGTGTGGTCGTTCAAGGCGCGAGAGAGCCGGGCGGTTTGTCCGAGGCCGGATAGAGCAAGGCGGCCACCTCGGCGACCGCCGCTCCCGTGCCGGGGCCGAAGGTGAGGTGACGACCAAGATCCAGGGCGTGCATCCGGCCGGCCCGGCCGGCGCGTGTCTGCCGCACCCATTCGGGCAGGACGGCGTGGGGCGTTCCTGGCGTGGCGCCGAAGAGGATGACATCGGGATCGAGCCCGAGCAGCGCCTCGGCGTTTAGCGCCTTGTAACCGCGCAGGCCTTCGAGCGGATTTTGCCCGCCGGCCAGTTCGATCAGCGCATCGGCGGCGGTGCCGTCATAAGCGGCTTGGATCGAGTGCGCCTCGGAGCCGAGCAGGAACACGGCGCGCACCGGCGCAGCGTCGGCGGGGACGATCTCCCGGGCGCGCTCCAGGTCCCGCCGCACCCGTTCGGCCAGCAGGGAGGCCTCGGCGCGCCGGTCGAGCGCGGCACCCAGCAATTCGATATTGGCCAGGACCGCCTCGGCGGAGGGGCGCGCGTCGAGGTGGAGAAAGACCACTCCGGATTCGCGGAGCAATTCCACCTGCGCGGCGGGGCCGGTGCCTTGCGCGGCCAGCACGTGGGTGGGCCGAAGGGCGAGCACGCTCTCGGCGCCGATGGCGCGGAAATAGCCCAGGTCGGGGAGCGCCGTCGCGGCCTCGGGCCAAAGGCTGGAGCTGTCACGCGCGACCACGCTTCCGCCCAAGCCCAGGGCGTAGACCGTCTCGGTGACGGATGCACCGAGGGTGACGATGCGCGGAGCGGAAACGGCCGGGCAGGCGAGCGCCGCCCATACGCACAGGAAACGGATCAAGGGGACATGCATGGGCAAGGGGCCTCAGGATTTGCGGTGTCCCTGGTCGTTGACGTGGCTGAGCACGGTCCAATCGCGCGGATCGGCATCGTAGGCCTGGCCAAAGCCGGCGACGAGTCGCGCCTGCACGGGGGAGAGGCGCACGAGGTGGAAGTCGTGCATCTTTTCGAGGTGTTCCATGACCGGACCGAATCGGTCGCGCAGTCCCTCCATGGCCGGCGCGAAATCGGTGTGGTCGCGCGGCATGAATGTCGCGGTGCAGGAGAGGGTGAGGCGCCGGCGTGCGAGCAGATGACCGGCGGTGGACTCGTCCTCGACGAGGAGCACCGATGCTCGGGGGCGGACACGAAGGTGGGTGGTGTGCCGTGAGAGTTCGCTCAGGTAGGTGAACAAGTCGCCGCCGGGGCCGATGACCCAGGGCGCGACGGAGCAGTCGGGCTCGCCCTCGGCGGAGGTGGTGGCCAGTTGGCAGGTGCGCAGCGTGTCCTGGAGGAACCGGGAGGCGGCGCGGGCGCGCTCCAGCGCGGCGGTGCGTTTGGCCTCGGCGGCGGCTTCCCCGGACGAGGCGCCGGCGGACGCGGCCTGTTTGGCCATCCGGATCAGCGTGACGTGGGCGTCGTGCGCGCCGGTCAAGGCGGTGTCGAACGGGATGCGCACCGGGACGTCGCCGGAGGGTTCGGTGACGACCAGGTCCATGCCCTCGGCGTCGATGCCGGCGAGGGTGGCGGCCGTGGCCGCGTGGCGAGCGCCAAAGTGGCGGGCGTAGGCGAGCACGGCGTCGGCGTGGTCGTCGTTCATGTGACCGACGATCCGGTCGCGGTCGGACGGGGTGAGCACGGGGGCGGTGGCAGTTGTCATGTTTTATTGGATACGTTTGCGGCGGCGGGTGGCGGACAGCGCGAGGGCGGCCAGGCCGGCGAAGACGGCGAAGGCGGAGGGTTCCGGGATGGCGGCGGCGAAGACCGTGGACTGGTCGAGACGGGCGCCGAAGGTGAGGTTGTGAACCTCGGCCGTGGTCCAGGTGATGGCGAAGTCGCCGATGGGGCCGACGACATCGGAAAGGTCCCACTGGTAGGCCCAGACGTATTGGGTCGCGGGTCCGAAGGCAGTGGTGACGGGGCCGGACTGGAAAAGCAGGGCGAGGTCGGCGACGATGGATTGCGAACCGCCGTTGTAGGACAGCGTCGCGGCGGAGACGCCGAGATTTCCGGTCGAGCTGACCTGAAACAAAACATTGGCCAGGCCGGACACCGGAGTGACGTCGGAAACGGTGAAGGTGCCGAACGAGTTGGGGGAGTAGAGCACGTTGGAGGCGGCGGAGGTCAGATAACCCGAGGTGCCCGCGAGTTTGTCCCATACGGCGTCGCCGGAGCCGGCTTGGTTGGACCCGATCGGCGCGGGCCAGGCGGAGGCGGTCGTGCCGAAGGTGCCGTAGCCGGGGAAGTTGGCGGAATTCAGGTCATACCAGCCGTCGGTGGCGGTCTCGCCGGTGAAGGCCGGGGCGAGAAAATCCGCCGCGTAGGACACGGTGGCCGAGGCGGCCGGGGCGAACGCGAGGAGCGCGGCCGGGAGGAGGGCGGTGCGGAGGGAGGTGCGATGGTGCATGGGAAAAAGCGGGAGCGGGGCGTGACGACTCAGGGCCGGCGCCAGGCGGGGTCGTCGGCACGGCGCGCGGCCTGGGACCAGAGGCGCATGTCGCGCAGCGCGGCGTAGTTTTCTTTGGATACATGGCCGTCGAGCCACGCGGTGACGGCGGTGTCGCCGGAGTGGCGAAAGCTCACCCATCCTTGGGCGGAGTCGGCGCGCGCGGGATGGTAAGCGGCGGGCCACCCGGCCTGAGTGGGCGGGCGGGCCTCGAAGTAACCTGCGTCGGGATGGATGGCGCGGTTGGCGGCGGAGACAAAGACGAGCTGACGCGACGGAGCGTCCGCCTGGTCGAGGCGCGTGATGGGCGCGTAGCGGCGGTCGAGCTGGCCGCTGCCCAGGTAGAGTCCGCCGACGTGGTAAAGATTTAGTCCGAAGCTCGGAGTCAGACTAAAGGTATAGGAGGCCTCGTCACCGGGGCGGGTGGCGCGCAAGTGGTCGTGGTAGCTTGCCTGCGCGTTGACGAACAGCGTGTCGCGCAGCCGGCCGCCGAGGTAGGGAGCCAGCCGGTGCGGCCAGCGTGCGGAGAAATAGCCTAGGGAGCGGCCCTCCTCGTCATAGGCGGGTTCGTTTTTCGAGCCTGGAAGGAGTTCGCCTCGCCGATCCTCCGGCACGAGCAGATAGGCCTGCATGAGGAAGCGGGCGGCGGCGACTTCGCGGGCGGTGTGGGCGGCCGAGCGTGCGTGGCGCAGCGTCGGGACGACGAGGGCGGCGAGCAGACCGAGGATCGCGACCACGGTGAGCAGTTCGATCAACGTGAAGGCTCGGAGGCGGCGGCGGGTTATCATCGGCGTGGACGGCGAAGCGTGGCGCAGGCTACGGCTCCCAGTCCCGCGAGCACGGCGGCGGCGGCGGGTTCGGGGATGGGCGAGGCGGGCGCGAGATCGAGCGATGCGGCTTGGAAACTCTGGCTCGTGCCGGCGGCGGAGAAGGCGAGTCGCAGACTGGTGGCGACGACGGATGAACCGAGGGTCCAGGTGTAGCGGCGGGCCTCGTCGAGCGCGGAGCCGAAGCCCGGGCTGCCGGTGGCACCCGAAAAAAGCAGGTCGATGGCGGGCGCCGCGAGGGTTGACCAGACGGAGCCGTCGAAGGTCTCGAGCGTGACCGAGGCTGGATCGAGCGCGCCGCCGACGGTGCGGGTTTGCAGGATGACCAAACCAGGCGTGGCGAGCAGCCCGGTCACGTCGATGCGGTGGGAGAGAACGGTGGAAAAGCTATAGAGGTTGCCCGAGCTGGTGACAAAGGCGGCGGGATCGAGCTGGGTGAAGGCGAAGCCGCCTGGCGCCGAGCCACCGACGTCGGGAGCATTGGCGCCGGTGGCGGAGGCGAAGTCATCCCACCCGGCAAAAAGCGCGCCCGCGGTGCCGCGAAAAGCGGGCGTTTCAAACCGGTCTGTCTGGGCGTGGGCGGACTCGGCAAGGACGGCCGACAGCGAGGCGGCGAGAACGAGGCGAAGGCGGACGCGGCGAAGCAACATGCCGCAAACGTAGCAGTTTCCCGGATACGAAAGCTTACCCGTCCTTGCGCATTTTTTGCGGGTTTGTGCGCCCCGGCCTCGTCCTCGGGAGGTGCCGGTCGCGGAACGCGAGGCCGGACTTTGAGCGTGTATCCGAAGTTTCACGACGCCCGGCGGCGGAAGCGTCACCGGTTCTTGCCGCGCGGCAGGAAGGCGCTCGGCGGGCGGCCGTGGTGCTCGGCAAAGACCCGAGAAAACTGGCCGAGGCTCTGATAGCCCACGGCGAGCGCGGCCTCGGTGACGTTTGCCTCCCCGGCGGCCAGCAGGCGCGCGGCGTGATCCATGCGCAGGCGTCGCAGGTGAGCGGTCGGACCATGGCCGAGCGCTTCGCTGAAACCCCGGCTGAAGTGCGCGGGGCTCTGGCCGGCGGCGGCCGCGAGGTCGGCCAGGCCAAGCGGTTCCGCGAGACGCGCCTGCATGTGGGCGATGGCGGCGCGCACCGGCGCCGGCAGGCTCGTAAAGACCGGGGTCTGTATTCTGGGCGATTCCGTCGGCGCGGGCAGCAGGCACGTCACCAACTCGAGTAGTTTCGCGGTCGCCCAAAAATCCCGCAAGGCCGGCGGAACCGGACAGGACCGAAGACCGAGCACCAACGCGGACTCGGCTGGCGTGCGGGGGCGACAAGGTTGGATAGGGGCGGTTCCCGGCGGCAGGGCCAGGAGCATTTCGGCGACCTCCGGGGGAAGGGCTGCGGTGGTGAAGCGCCAGACAAGCAGGAAGGCGGCCTTTTCACCTTGGGCCTTTGCGCGCACCGGAGCGCCCGGTCGCAGCCAAACGATGCCATCGGCGGAGAGCATCCAGGTTTGGTCGAGAGTGCTGAGGCGGGTGGTGATCTGGCCCAGCCCAAATGCCAGCATGAAGTTCTCCCCGGGCGCTCCGGGAGCCAGCGGGGCCAGGGCGTGTTCGAACTGCCCCACGGTATACTCCGCGAGGTGTTGAGCACGATCCGGCGCCCCGGCGAGAGTGTGAACCTGCGAAAGCACGCGCTGGTTTGAACGACCACATCGCGCTTCGTCAATAATGAGAATGAGACTTGGTCTCTTTAAGGCTGGGGACCCCCATCCACATTTTGGGCGGTGAATCAGGATTTTAGCTCAGCAGGCCGGCGAGCACGCCGTCGCGGCTGAGGCGGAAGGCGTCGCGCACGGCGTCAAATTCGAGCAAGCATTGCTCGGGCGAGCCGGCGCGGGGCAGGCGGAGC
>JALOTV010000144.1 GCA_025457685.1 Opitutaceae bacterium | reverse complement strand
TGTCTGGGCATAGCCGCTGGCCAACAGGCCCATCTGGGCCAGGAGGATAGTCGCGAAACGGGATCGGGTGTGTGTCGTTGATTTCATAGTTTCTGGGGAAGGCATGACGGGGCTCGGGGTCGATGATGGGTGGGCGCGCACGCTCGGCTATCGATCGGGGCAAAGCGGGCGCGAACGGGGTAGTTTGGGAAGTTTGATTAAACCACAGCCACCCGCCGCCGGCATATACCGCGGACCTCCTTTAGATATGCATTTTCACGTCAGGGCCTGAACCCGTTACGCGCCGTCCAGATATGTCCATATTTTCTGCCGCAAATACGCATATCTCCCGCACGGCGTATCCGATATTCTGCTACGCGATCACGGCGTCGTGCCCCCGTCTGTCCACGTCGATGCATCGCAGCCCCGCACGCCCCGCCACCTCGCCCATCCACCGCCCCGCATGACTACTGTGAACACCCGTTTCCGATCGCCGCTTCGCCGGTTCCTCCGCCTCGCCCTCACGCTCCTCGCGCTCCACACTCACCTCCACGCCGGCCCGGCCGAAAACGCCGCCGAGGTGGAACGCATCATCGCGACGGGCACCCGCGGAAACGGGCCCGTGCTCTGGTTCGCGAGGGACGCGGAGCGCAACCTTGGCTCGGGACACTCCACCTGGGCGGCCACCTCGGGCGGACGCTTGTCCGAACGCGGCCTGGACCCATGGGGTCGCG
Organism: Opitutaceae bacterium; assembly: GCA_025457685.1. Classification (GTDB taxonomy): domain Bacteria; phylum Verrucomicrobiota; class Verrucomicrobiia; order Opitutales; family Opitutaceae; genus IMCC26134_A. The sequence goes on along the minus strand of JALOTV010000144.1, from coordinate 7,065 downwards.
CCAACTCGGCTTTTGGCCTCGCCCGGGGCGCGGTCGGAGGGGCGGCGGTCAGCGGGTCCAAGGCGTATTCGCCGATCAACCCCAAGGGCGGATCCATCGTTCTGTTCTGCCGGCCCTCCTCGGGGGCGAAGCCGCCGCTGCTGCTCTTCAGCAACGCCGACTGGGGCGCCGCGGGCTACCTCTCGCTGCGGATCAACGCGGTGAATGGCCGCCTCGAATTGACGCTGGCCTCGAGCGATCCGGGCACGACTAACAAGGCGCGCCAGACCAGCTTCGCCACGCTGTATCCAGGTCGCTGGTCCTTCGTCGCGCTGTCCTGGCAGGAAGCGGGCTCCCAGTGCGTTTTCCGCTACTGGGCGGGCTCGCTCGATGAGCAGGAACTCACCTACGGCGAACTCGAAGCGCCGCCCATCGCCGAATCCAAATCCATGTTCCTGATCGCCGGCCGCAGGGCCGATGACCAGGGCGCGCTCGGGTTGCCGTCGCTTGCCTTCGAGGGAGGCCTTATCTCCCAGTTTGCCGTGTTCGACACTCCTCTCTCCGAGGATGTCGTGCAACGGCTCTTCGTCGCCTCCACACGTCCCTAGGGCCGCCGGCGACGGTTGGCGCGAAAACGCGAAACAGTCCATGCCCCACCCTTGTCCACAAACGCCGTGAAACCCCGCCTCCTCGTCGCAGCCCTCGCCGCGTTTTCGGGTCTGGTCTGTCTCGTGGCGCAACCTCTTCCGCCGTCCGGTGTCAGCGTGGTCCCCGCAAACGCGGATGGAGAAGTGGGCATGTCGTGGGCCGCGGCCGACAATGCCACCGGCTATGTCGTCAGGCGCGCCACGAGTCTGGACGGCCCCTACACCACGCTCGCCGCCTCGCTCCCCGTTTCCAGCACGACGTTCACCGACTCCACCGCTCAGGCCGGCGTGGCTTATCACTACACGATCGGCAGCCTCGGCGAAGCCGGCCCCGGGCCCGGCTCTCGCGGCGTCTGGGCCTCCCCTGCCCTTCTCCTCGACAACGCCGTCGCGGGCGGAGTCTCCGCAGGTGTGACGTTCACCGGCACCTGGGGCGCCTCGTCGCTGGCCGGCAGTTTCGGCACCGCCTCGCTCTTCGCCGCGTCCGTCGCAGGCGCCACGCCGACGGCCTCCTACACCTTCACCCCCATCTTGCCCGCTCGAGGGCTCTACGATGTCTACCTGCGCTGGACCGCCGCGTCCAATCGCGCCACCAACACGCCGGTCGACGTCGTGTTCCCGGACGGCGGCCGCACGCTGGCGGTGAATCAACAGATCGACGGCGGCACCTGGAACTATCTCACCACCATCCCCGCCGAAGCCGGCTCCTCCGCGTCCGTCACGATCCGCAACAACGGCGCAAACGGAAACGTAGTGGTGGACGGCATACAGCTGATCCCGCGCCTATCCCCGTGGGCTCCGGCCGGCGACGCGCCGCAGGACTACACGATGATCTCCCTCGGGGACGACTTCGACGGCTCGTCCCTCGATCAGTCCCTCTGGAGCACCTTCGCCGGCCGCAGCGCCTACGTCGTCTCCAGCGGCAACCTTCGCACGCGCCTTCGCTACATCGGCGCGACGCCCATTGCCTCGGCCACCACCGCCGAACGGGAAAACGAGGCCAACTGGACCCAGGGCGGCATCATCGCCGACCACGCCCAGAAGTTCGGCTATCACGAGGCCCGCATACGCCTGCCCCAGATTCCGGCGCGCGGCGTCGACACCGCCTACTGGCACGCCGCCACCGACGAATACATCCACGGCTACGAGATCGACGCGCCGGAGTTCTTCAACAGCGACTCCAGCGGCGTCCAAAACTACTTCGCCTTCGGCAACTGGGACCACTTCCTCCCCACCATCCAGCGCGTCAATCCCGACACCGGCAGGTTGCTCAAGGAAGGCCGCACTTGGGACTACAACCGCAGAAACAACGCGGCCTTCGGCGACATGGCCCAATACGTCACCATCGGCCTGGAGTGGCGCACCGACAACACCCAGGTCGTCTACCTCAACGGGCAAAAAGTCTACACCGCCCCGGCCTCGGGCATGAACGACATCGAGTCGATTCTCCCCGCCCAGATCATCCTAAGCACCAAGGTCCTCGACTGGCTCCGCCCCAACGTCGAACTCGACGGCGCCGAGGCGCTCTGGGACTACGTGCGCCATTACCAAAAACCCGGCTTCACCGGCGCGGCCGACGGCGACTGGACCAAGCCCGCCAACTGGGGACCCGACGGTTTGCCCGGCGCCGGCGTCAGCGCCGTCTTCAACCTGCCCACCGCGCCCGCCGCCATTTCCCTGCCCGCAGATCAGAGCCCGCAAACCCTCTTCCTCGAAGGCGCTTCCCTGCCCGCCCACGTTTTCTCCGGCCCGGGCAGGCTGCTCCTGGGTTCGGCCAAGGCCGGCGACGACTCCGTCACCCACGGGGGCATCCTCGTGAACACGAATGTCACGCGTAGCCAAACTTTCGATACACCTATCGTCGGGCTGCAGAATCTTCAGTTCGCCAACCTCAGCCGCACCACGGGCGTCACCCTCGCGCTCAACGGCCTGATCACGGGCGACGGCGTCGCGCCGCGCGACGTGGACTTCCTTTCCTCGCTCGCCACCAACCCGTCCATGGGCGCCATCGTGCTCGGCCAGCCGCTCGGCCCCGGACTGCGCCACCTCAACCGCGCAGGTGACAGCCTCTTCACCCTGCCCGCCGGCAACCAACACACCGGCGAACTCCGCATCGCCCGCGGCCCGGTCGCCTTCTCCAACCTGTCCGCGCTGGGCCTCACCGCCCACGCCCCAGTGGAGTTCGGCCCGCGTTATCAGCACTCCGACAGCTGGCGGCCTCGCCTCACCTACACCGGCCCCGCCGCCACCTCCGCCCGCCCCATTCGCCTGACCAACTGGGGCATGGACGGCATCCTCGAGTCGTCGGGCACCGGCCCGCTCACCTGGGACGGTGATGTGTTCATCGTCCCCGTGTCGCAAACCGGCAACACCGAGCTGAGGAACGACGCGCGCCTCACCCTCGGCGGCGCCTACTCCGCCGCCGACAACGTGTTCAACGGCGCGATCACCGACGCCGGGCTTGCCGGTTACTTCGTCCCTTTCACCGCCACCGACGGCACGCGGCAACTCCGCCCCGCGTTGTTCGATCTTTTCAAAACCGGCGCGTCCACCTGGGTGCTCGCCGGTCCCGTATCGGTGAATGATACCATCGTCGTCTCCGGCGGACGGCTCATCGTGGGTCGAGGCACGGCGGCCCCCTTCTCCGCCCCGGGTGTCTCCGTCGGCAGCGGCGCCGAGTTCGGTTTCGGCGCGGATACCGACGTTGCCTTCGGATCACCGATCTCCGGCGCGGGTGGCTTCCGCAAACGTGGCGCGGGCACGCTCACCCTCTCCGGCAACCACACCTACGCGGGCGCGACCGCGCTCGACGCGGGCACGCTCGTGCTCGCCGGCTCGCTGTCGGGCGCGGGCACCGTCACCGCCGCCGCCAACACGACGCTCGCCGGCTCGGGCTCGGTCGGCGGCGGCCTCTCGGTCTCCGGCCTGTTCGCCCCCGGCGCGTTTGGGGTCGGCGGCGGTCTCCAACTCCGCGCCACTTCCGCGCTGCGCGCCGCCTTCTCCGGCAACAACGGCAACGGCCTCCCATCGGTCACCGCCACCACCCTGAGCATCACCTCCGGCGCCCGCGTCGACGTCGTGCTGAACCAACCCGGCTCCACCGCCAATTTCATCCACGCCTTCTGGCGAACCGCGCGCAGCTTCCCCCTCCTCACCTGCATCAGTCGCTCCGGCACGCTTGCACTCGGCACCATATCAGCCGACTCCGCCGGCAACGCCGCGTCCACCTATGGCGCTTTTTCGCTTCAGCACACCGGCACCGGCGTGAACCTACTGTGGACGCCCCTGCCAGGCTTCCCCGAGATCGACACGCCGTCCGTCTCGCTCTCCAGCCCGGTCGCCAACCCCGCCTCGGGGCAACTCGCGCTCGCGGACCTCGCGTCCTCCCTGCGTCTGGTCGCCAGCGTGGGCGGCGGCTCCACCACCACGCTCGCCTGGACCCAGGTTTCCGGCCCGGGCACCGCCAGCTTCGCCAATGCCGGCTCAGCCGACACCTCGGTCTCCTTCCCAGTCGCGGGTGCCTACGTGCTGCGAGCCACCGCGTCCAACGTGCTCGGCTCCGTGTCCCTCGACCTCGCCATCCTCGTCGCCCCGCCGACGTCGCTCACGATACGCCAAGGGGTAAACGGCTACGCACACGCCGCGACGTTCATCCGTGCAGACACCGCCACGTGGAACTCCGGCGCGCGCGACCAGATGCTCGTGGGGCGAAGCTCCGCCATCCTCCGCGCCCTGGTCGGCTTTGACGTATCCGCCGCGCCCGTCGGCGCGACCGTTTCCACCGCCACTCTCGACGTCTGGACCGACGCGGTCGGAACCGGCTCCGTTTCGGACATCGAACTCCGCCCGCTCCTGCGTTCCTTCGTCGAGGGCTCGGGCAACGGCTCCACCGCGAGCAACGGCGTAGGCACGGGCGCGGATTGGAACACCTTCGACGGCGCCACCTCGTGGTCCGCCGCCGGCGGCGACATCGGCGCCACCATCCTTGCCACGATCGCCGGCTTCCCCTCCTCGCAAACACAGACGCAGAAGACCTTCTCGAGTAGCCCCGCCTTCGTCTCAGCCGTGCAATCCGCGGTATCGAGCGCCACGCCGCTGAACCTCGCCCTCGTCTCTCCGCTCACCGAGGCTGGCGCCAACAACAACTTCGTCCGCTTCGCCTCCGACGACAACGCCATCGCGGCGCGTCGGCCGCTGCTCACGATCACACTCGCCTATGCTTTCGCACCCTCCGCCAACCCCGGCGCGGCACCCGCCCCCATGGTCGGCCAGTCCGCCAGCCTGCTGGGCGAAGTGAGCAACGCGACGTCCTCTCGGTGGTCGCTCGTCAGCGGACCGGGCGCCGCCGTGTTCGCCGACGCCACCGCTCCCGCCACGACCGTCACCTTCCCGGCCGCCGGCGCCTATGTTCTCCGGCTCTCCGCCGTAAACGCACTCGGCGAAACCTCGCGCACGCTCGCCGTCACCGTCGCCGCGCCTCCGCTCGATCCCGGCCTCTTCGCCGATTGGCAGGCGCTCACCTGGCCCGCCGTCGCGGACCCGTCCGTCATCGGCCCCTACGCGGATCCCGATCGCGATGGCTTGATGAACTTTCTAGAGTGGGCGCTGCACCTCGACGCGCAACAGCCAGACGCGCTTCAGACGGTGCTGACCAAAAACGGCTCCGTGTTGGAATTCACCTACACCCGCCGCAAGATCGCCGCCGACGCGGCGCTTTTCCAAGTGGAGTGGTCCGATACCTTGGGCAACGACTGGTCCTCCCTCGGCGTGATGCCATCCCCGCCCGTTCCGGTCGACGCCACCCACGAAACCGTCACCGCCACCCTCCCTTTCGGTCCCGGTCCTTCCCGCTTCGTGCGACTGCGCGTCACCGCACCGTAAACACCCACCCGGGAACCGAACACTTCCCGGTTACCGCGCGCCTATTCGACGGAATAGACCACCGCCCAACCCAATCCCATGTTCGCCCGATCCCTTGCCCTGCTTTCGCTCGCCGCGCTGCTCAACGCGCTGCCCGTGGTCGCATCGCCCTATCCCAAGCGCATGACCCCCGCGAGGCCGGCCTCCGACACTCCTGTGTCCGCCCCCCTCCTAAGCAGCGGCGCGCGCGACTGGAAGCTCGCGTGGAGCGAGGAGTTCACCGGCACCGAGGCCGACCTCGACCGCCGCTGGATCTCCCAAAACTCCTCCAGCACCCACATCCTCAGCGGCCGCTGGCGCGAAAACGTCTCCGTCTCCGACGGCACGCTGAAGCTGCATAACCGGAAGGAAAAACGCGGCGCCAACGACTGGACCTCCGGCAACATCTGGACGCGCGAAAAATTCCAATACGGCTACTTCGAGGCCCGCTACCGCTACGCCGCCGCCCCGGCCACCAACAACTCGTTCTGGATCATGCCCACCACCAAGGGCCCGATCGCCAAGGGCGTCTACTTCGAGATCGATATCAACGAGGGCCACTACCCGAACGAGATAAACACCAACATCCACAACCACTCCGCGCCTAAAAACACCCCCGGCAAACGCTCCCCGCGCGCCTTCTCCTTCGGCACCCGCCCCGACGTCACCATCCAGCTTGAAAATCCGGTCCCGACCAACCGTATCCGTTTTTCCAGCACACATCCCGGCCGCGCCCACCTCGGCGAATTCCGCGTCTATAACGCGAACCCAGCCGGCTATCCCGATCCCTTCTCCAAGACGGCCGACACCGACAAGCCCGGCCTGATCAACTTCGCCCGCGATCCCGCCAGCACCGTCACCGTGAGCGGCTTCTACAAACCCGCCGAGGCCAACCCCAAGATCCTCGTCGACGGTCAGGCCGGCACCCGCTGGATCACCCAGGAGGACGGCGAGAAATGGGTCGAGGTCGCCTTCGCCGAGTCCCGCGTCGTCGGCTGCATCCAGTTCCTCAACGGCTGGGCCGACAACGGCGGCTGGAACAACCTCCTTCAAAACTACCGCGTCGAATACCACGACGGTTCGAAGTGGGTGCCCCTCGCGCGCTTCGATATCGCCGACGGCGAATACGATTTCGCCCGCGACTACCACGTTTACGGCCTCGAATGGACGCCCGAGGAGCTGGTGTTTTTCTTCAACGGCAGGGAAATCCGCCGCGAAAAAAACCTCTTCTGCCACGAGCCCTCCCCCGTCTGGCTCAGCCTCGCCATCATCCCCTGGGGCGGCCCGATCACCGACGCGATCCACGGCACCCAGATGGAGGTCGACTACGTCCGCATATACCAGCGCCGCTGAAACCGGCCGGGCCTCCGCGTCGCGTCCGACCATCGGCGCGCCTTCGCCTCTCCAACCCTTTCCCCACATGCAGAACCTTCGCTCCATTCCCCGTGTCCTTTGTGCCTCCGTCCTGCTCCTCGCCCTGTCGGCGCACGCCGACGACGAGGCGCTCATGAAGAAAAACGCCGCCGAGCAGGCCGCCGCC